>REEL01000088.1 GCA_007695095.1 Chitinophagaceae bacterium
AGGCAGTAGAATACTCTGAGTCAGCTGTAACAGTATTTAACTTACCCCAAACGGTACCTCCTTCAGCTAAGCTTATATTATTCTCTCCCCAACCTGTACTATTTGTCCCATCTATTTCATTGCCTAATCCCCAAACAGTACCGTTTGAACCCCATGCTTCATTAAATAACCCCCATACTGTTGATAATCCACCATATGCGACATTTTCATAACCCCACACGCTTGATATAGTCCCATATGCAAAATTATTTAATCCCCAGGAGGTTGATTGAGTTCCTATTGCAAAAGTATTTTTTCCAAATGCAGTACTATTACTATCAGATGCTAATGTATTGTCTCCCCATGTCGTCGCATTGATACCGGATGCCTCAGTCTGATACCCCCATGCTGTTCCTCTTTCTCCAGACACTTCATTTACATTGCCCCAAGCAGTACCATATATTCCTTCAATCGTATTATTCTTACCCCAAACAGTTGCATATTCTTCTTCTGCTTTATTTTCTGTTCCCCAAGCAGTAGCATGATTCATTTCTGCAAGATTATTCGTACCCCATGCCGTTGAATAGTCCCCTACAGCAAATGCACCTTCTCCACCCCAGGAGGTAGCATATTCTCCAAAAGCAGATGAGTTTCCCCAGGAAGTAGAAAATAGTCCTGTTGCTGCTGATTCCCCCCAGGCTGTCGAAAAAAGTCCATTTGCTGTAGACTGCCCCCAGGCTGTTGCTCCACCACCATCTACGGAACTACCTAAACCCCAGGCAGTTCCGTGATCGCCAACTACTGAATTATCACTACCCCAGGCAGTTGAATAAATCCCCGTAACAATATTATCTTCACCCCATACTGTACTTGCAAGACCACTATTCAAATTCCCAATACCCCAGCTTGTAGCAAATTCTGCAAATTCATCCGAAACATTATTCTTTCCCCAAACTGTTGAACCTTCTCCTTTTGCTTCATTATTCTGACCCCAACCGGTACTATTCATTCCGTCAATTTCATTGCCTAATCCCCAGGCTGTACTATGTAAACCATATGCCTGATTACCTATACCAAAGACTGTTGAAAGTCCACCAAAGGCTACATTATCATGACCCCATGCCGTTGAAATACCACCAGATGCTATATTCTCCAAACCAAAAGCTGTTGTCATAATATCTGCCGCAATGTTGTCTAACCCCCATGCAAAACTATGATCTCCGATAAAACCGCCATCCCATTGATTACCACTAACTTGACCGACTCTGAAAGCAGCTTTCCCCGGAACCCACATTAACCTTGTTCCGGCTCCATCAACAGGAATATTTCCCATCCCCGTGAAAACCCCCGAAAATAAAACACTACTATCAGCAACATGCAAACGGGCTAATGGAAAGGGAAGCCCAACTCCAAGATTACCTTGTATAATTGCACCATTTACGGGAGATGCATATGTGTCAGCATAGGAGGCTCCTATTGAAAGCCCCCCCTCTACAGATAACTTAGATGCAGGAGTTGAGGTTCCGACACCCACATTTTGAGCCTGTATGCCATCAAAAAAACTGAAAATAAGGAATAAACCAGCTGTTAAAAAAAAGTAGATTTTTTTCATAATTTGATAATTTAGTTTGATCTCAAAAATAAATAATTTTAATCAAATAACTTAAATGTAATATAAACAAACATTAACATCATAATAAATTACTATATCTTATATGCTTTATATCAATTTTTTATATTCTTTTATTACTAACAAAAGATATCTAAATTTACACTTATAGAACATTAATCAATTCATAATTTTAATGATTATAATTCTTTAGCTAACTTTCAATTACAAATTAATAACTATACATGGTTATAATTTATACTTAAAAAATAAAATATGTAGGCAATGTAAGCAAAGTCCTCTAAAAAAGTATTAACTGATGATGTAAAATTTGCTTTGAACCGGAAGTAGTAAAGTGGAATAATAATTAAATGTTAATCATTATTTTCAAATTTTTCAATAAAAAACTAATTGAATTAAATAAACAGAAACTAATTAACCTTGTAATGAATCTCTATAATCAAGAACACTGCTGATAAAAAAAGCATTAATATGACTCTCCCCTTATAGATTTAATGGATTAAAACTATAATCTTGGACTTACTGTTGCAACTGTTTTTTCGGTAATACCGCTTGCAGCATAAAAGAAAAAATCATCACCAATCCACAACCAATCAGGTTGAGCCAGAGATATTCAATATGTAAGATTTCTGCTCTTTGCAGCAGGTAGATGGTTATAACGGCAATTTCAGCAAATATGGCTGCAATAAACACAGCGTGTCCGCGAATTTTTCTCATGAAAAAAGCCACGATAAAAATACCGAGTATTGTTCCATAAAAAAGTGAACCGAGAATATTAACCGCTTGTATCAAGTTTTCAAAAAGGGAGGCCGTCAGGGCAAAACCAATGGCAAGCAAACCAAAAATCAGTGTGAAAATTTTAGAGGCATTCAAAAAATGCTTTTCACTACCTTCCTGTTTGAAATTCCGTTTGTACATATCCACCGTTGTAGTTGATGCCAAAGCATTCAATTCAGCAGATGTCGAGGACATGGCAGCCGAAAAAATTACTGCCAGTAACAAGCCCACAAGACCAATTGGCAAATAATTCATGATGTAAGTGATGAAAATATAATCATGATCTCGTGTTTCCAAACTCGGGTTTGTTTCAGCAATAACTTCCGTTGCACGGTTTTTTAATTCACTTCTTTTTTCAAGACTTTGCAAAAGTAATTCCTGTTGTTGGTTAATTGCTGCTTCATCACCTGAAGAAAGTAATTGTAACATAGTCTGTGATTGGGATTTCTTTTCTTCCCACATCATTTGATATTCACCCTGCAAAGCCTGCCACTCCTCTTTAGAAGCAGATTGCTCCATATAAGTAGATGCGACATTATTGAAATGCAAAGGTTCTTTTTCAAATTGAAACAAAACAAAAACCAACACGCCGGTAATCAATATAAAAAACTGCATGGGAATTTTCATCAATCCGTTAAACATCAAACCCATGCGGCTTTGCTTTACAGAACTTCCCGACAAATACCGTTGCACTTGAGATTGATCTGTTCCAAAGTAAGCAAGCTGTAAAAAAAGGCCTCCAATTAAGCCGGACCAAATGTTGTAACGATTGCTCAAATCAAATTCCAGGTCAATGATGTTCATGCGGCCCATTTTACCGGCAAGTTGCAGAGATTCTCCAAATGAGGCATACTCAGACAAATGCCAGATTAAAACGCCAAAAGCGATAAACATGCCAGTAAAAATCACAGCCATTTGCTGTTTATGGGTTTGAGTAACCGCCTTAGTTCCTCCTGTAACAGTATATAAAATCACTAAAACACCTATAAAAATAACAGTAAAAGAAAGACTCCAGCCTATAATTTGCGAAAGTATAATGGCAGGTGCGTAAATGGTGATCCCTGCTGCCAGTCCGCGTTGCAAAAGAAAAAGCATGGCAGTAAACACCCGTGTTTTCCGGTCAAAACGCCTTTCCAAAAACTCATAAGCCGTATATACTTTGAGGCGGTAATATAGTGGGATAAAAACCACTGCAATAATGATCATCGCTAAAGGCAAGCCAAAATAAAACTGCAAAAAGCGCATTCCGTCTTCATAGCCTTGCCCGGGAGTTGAAAGAAAAGTAATCGCACTCGCCTGTGTAGCCATCACCGAAAGGCCGATTACCCACCATCTGTCCTGATTATCCCCTTTTAAAAAACCACCTATATTTTTTTGACCACGGGTTTTCCAAATGCCGTATCCGACAATGAAAAAGAGCGTCCCCAACATGATGATCCAGTCAACCTGCGTCATGAGAGCATTCTTGTGATGATATAATACAATACAATCTGAAATACCAAAAAGCCAATCAGTACGTAATACCAGCCTTTCCAGCGTCCGAATAGCGGAGCATCATTTTCCGGCGGAGTTTTGTCATCCATGAAATCATCTTCCATAATCTATCATATTACTGAGTAAACGAAAAATTCCCGGCACTCCGGCCGGCATTACCCTGAAAAAAGAAATGCCGGTGTACATAAAATGACCTTCGCCGTAAGGAGCGATAATGAGACTGCCCTGATGCGGTTCTTCACCGGGGTCGTTCATTTCAAAAACAGTGTAGTAACGATCATCCCAGTTTTCAGCAAAATACAAACCCCGCTCCTGCACCCAGCCTTCAAAATCAGCTTCTGTGAGATTGTTAGGTTTAGAAGTAAGGTTTTTCCCGGTTTCCAAAATGTTCATTTTTGCCTGATGGTCTGTCACCCGTCCATGGTCTATTTCAAAAGGATAAGGACCGATTTTATCCGTCAGCAATCCTCTGGTTGTCTGATATTGCACAATCAGGTTGCCTCCTTTTCTGATGTAATCCATCAGTTCCTCATATTTCTGTACAAGCCACTCCTCGGTATTGTAAGCCCGGATACCAACCAAAATAGCAGGAAACTGAGACAAATCAGTAGCATCAAAATTATTTTCATCCAGCATTACAACTTCATATCCGGCCTCTTCCAGATTTCTGTTTACCAAGTCCCCTGCTCCCATGATATAGCCGACTCTTTTTGTCTGATGGGCACTTTCAAGCCGGAGCAATCTGCCCTCCGCTTCAGCAAACATGCTTTGATAAGGAATATGGTCGTAACGGATATCCTCAAAACTCATACTCCATTGAGTTCCTCCGGAAACAAACAAAGGCCTCAATTTTCCGATTTCTCCTTCTGACGGAGGCCTGACATTGAAATTAAAATTTCGCTCTCTGCCGGCTTCTTGTATATCCACTTGAATAGATTCCGGCTCTGAAGTCCAGCCTTGAGGTAAATCTAATTTGAGTGTGCCTTTCAGATTTTCTTTCCAGGTTCTGAGCTGAATATTTACTCTTCTTGCATCTATAGTTGGGAAAATATAAACATCATTAGCCAGATTCATGCTGACATCGGGTGCTATGAAAAACGGACGATACAACTCCCCTTTCACACGATCAGTCCATTTGTATTCCAAAGGAATTGTATAATTAATTAAAGCTCCTTCTATATTTAGCGTAACGGTAGCTGTAACAGCCGGGTCATTTTCTGCTTTAGCTGTGTACTCCATGTCAGGATGTTTAAACATCCCAATATCATCCTGCTGCTCGCGTAACCAATATGCTTGATTCACAAGTGCATCAGATGCTATTTCCAGCTCTGTTTTGACGGTTTCGAGTTGATTATTTTTGAGTAAATCCGGTTTTTCAAACGAACTGTTTTTGGCACTAAATTGAATTTCTGCTACCCGTACATCGGCATCGCTTCGATTCAACAGATGCAGATCAACATTGATTTTTCCTCCGCGAACACTATAGAAATTTTCGGCCACAACTTCCAGATGTAAACCCGCAACTGCATATATGACTTCCTCTAATTCCGTTAATTTAATATCCGCATAAAAATTTCCCTTGTGCTTTTGTAATTCTTTATGAGCGTTAACTAATAATGGTAAAATCGCCTCCGGATTTTGCGGGTCAAAACTGTTACTTGCTTCATGCAAAAGTTCACCAACTCTTTCTGCACCGGGCACTCTTCCCCAGGTCAAATCTATGCCTTCAAACAATTCATTATACGCAGAGTCACCCATGACAAACTCTAAATATTCAGGTTGCATGCCCCTGCTTTGGGCTGTACCAAAACCCTGACTTCTATGCTGACTTCTGCTTACTGCTGCTATTTCCGAACAGGAATACCCCAGTTCCGGCAGGTAAGCCCCAAAATCAACAATCAGCTTTCCGGTAGTGTCGAGCCGCTGTCCTGTCCTGCGATAAAACCAGTGTGATGTGTTCCAGTACAATCTCTTGGGCGACCATAGTTCCAGTGATTCCAGTTGTTCCGGAAAGGCTTCGGAGTCTCCTGCCATTTCAAAAGCTTGTTCGGCAAGAACAGATGAAGCAGTGTGGTGGCCGTGAGTAGGGAATTCATATTTTTTTGGAGGAAAGCGTGTTATCAATACATCCGGTCGAAATTTTCGGATGATATAAACCATGTCTTCCAGCACTTTATCTTCGTCCCAAAATTGCATAGTTTCTTCATGTGTTTTGGAATATCCGAAATCTACAGCACGGGTAAAAAACTGATGTCCACCGTCAATTTCTCTGGCAACAATCAACTCCTGTGTGCGGATAATGCCGAGGTTGGTGCCAATTTCCGTGCCTATCATATTTTGCCCGCCATCACCGCGTGTAATGGAAAGATAGCCGGTGCGGATATTGCGTTTTTTAGATAGCCATGTAATCAGGCGGGTGTTTTCATCATCGGGATGAGCAGCGATATGGAGTGCACTGCCAAGGTTGTTAAGGTTTTTCAACATAAGTTGAATTTCCCCTGCATTTTTGTTTTGAGGCTGTTGAGCAGCCATATTATATCCGTAAACTACCAAAAACAAAACAAAGCAAACAATTCTCAGCATAAATCAGTTATTTAAGTTTGCTAAGATAAAAAAAATCAGACAGTAGAGCGTTTCATGGATATGCAGTAAAGTTGATTCAAAATAACTGCAATTGAACAAGAATGAGGAGGGAAGGTTGGGAGGGATAAGTTTTTTAGCTCTTTGAGATTTTTGATTTGTTTATTCCTAAACCCATCTGATGAAGGTTGAGAACCGTTCCGACGAGAGGTTTACCGGCATAAACCCGAAGGGCTAACATGACTATAGCAATAAATCTAATTTTTAACAAGACCCGGAAAGGGTGAAATTAAATTCCTTTTCCTTAATCTACACTGCGAAATCCTTCATCATCCTCTATCATAAAAAAAGCATCTTCTATATGATAAATTTTTCGTTGGGTATTTGTGATTATTATGGATATTACATCAAAACGCACCTCAACTTCAAATGCATAATCCTCCAAAAAATTATTAGCCCCCCTTTGCAACATCTTCTTTTTTTGCTTTCCAATACTTTCCTCCGGATGTCCAAAATAATCCGTTGACCTTGTTTTTACTTCAGCAAAAACTAATGTATTTTCAATTTTAGCTATAATATCAATTTCCGACCTTCCACTCCGCCAGTTTTCAGCTATAATTGAATAGCCCTTGTTTAAAAGATATTCTTTGGCCAATTTTTCGCCTTTTTTTCCTTTTTCTAAATTCTCCATACTCATTTATTTGCAATGCCGGTTAGCTCCTGAAGTGGCTGCCCAGGAGTAAGGTTTACCGGCAGCTATAAAGCCCAGAGAATTTATCAATCCAATACTGGCATCATACAGCCTGTTTGAATTATATCTCGGGTCTGCATTAATATCTATGTGTACATTTATGGGTTTAATCTCCCTTAGGATTTCAGCTACTTCAATAGCTTTTGAAACTTCTGTCCACAATCGGGTATACAAGTCAGGCGGTCGCTTCATAATTTCTGTTTTGAAAATTTCATGCACTCCCCGTCCAACATCCCATAGACATATTACCGTAGCATACACAACTATGTCACCGCGCACTTTAGAATCAGTACCCACATAAATCTGCCCTTCCGGATGAATAGATATCCAGGAAACTACAAATTCCTGAACATTTATAATTCGTTCTCCGTAGTGATTCTTAAAAAAATGATGCGGCTTATTCATTTCTAACTTTTCATTAATAATTAATGGTTTAATTAAAATTTTGTTTGAAATAACCTTTAAAACTAAAGCTCGTTAAATGTAATTGACATGTGAAGTTAATAAAATTTAAAATCTTAGGCATTTTGCTTAATATTGCATTTGATATAAATACCACAATGAATTTCAATAAGATAATTTAGAAAAGTATAAAAAGGCTTTTATCTGTATAAAAAAATCGATGTTCACACTTATTCGTTAAATGAAAAAAATATTGTAAACTGAGATGTTTAATTTACCGGACATGCTAAAGAAATTTTAGATTTAAAATTCGCAAAAACAAATCAGAAAATAAACCCTTATGGAAAATGCAGGCTTTTGGATAATTGTTTTTGTCGTCAGCTTGGCTGCATTGCTAAAATCCTCAGATTTATTTGTAAAAGCTTCTGAAAAAATAGGCGTATCTTTTGGTCTGTCACCTTTTGTAGTAGGGGCATTGATTTTAGCTTTGGGAACATCCTTGCCGGAATTAGTCAGCGGTGTTATTGCTGTGTTCAATGACGTTCCGGAAGTTTTAATCGGTAATGTTATCGGCTCAAATATCACAAATATTTTTTTCGTCCTGGGCTTTGTAGCGCTGGTTTCTAAAAAAATTCAACTGAATTACGATATCATTAAAATAGATTTACCATTAATGGTTGGGTCTGCTGTTTTATTGGCCTTTGCTTTTCACGATGGAGTTTTTCAATTATATGAGTCTATATTTTTTATCATTGCCTTGGGAGTTTACCTGCATTATGTGATTACGCAAAGAAATGTGGCAGAAGTACTTGAGTTAAGTGCTGAGGAAAGAAAAAAAATTGCCAGCAGAAAATCCTTTTCCAACAACTGGAAACAATATGCACTCCTAATAATAAGCGGAGTTGGTATCTATTTTAGTGCCGATTTCAATATCCAATCAATTATAAAGCTCTCTGAAATTTATAATATTGGTGGTGAGTTTATTGCACTTACTTTTGTAGCTTTAGGAACTTCGCTACCCGAGTTAATCGTATGCATGGTGGCAATTTTTAGAGGAAATCCTGAAATGGCCATTGGGAATATTGTAGGCTCAAACATTTTCAATACCTTCGCTGTAATGGGTATTCCGGGATTGTTTGGAGCCATTATTATCCCTGAGACTATTTTGACTTTCAGTTTACCGCTTATGATAGCGGCAACCCTTCTTTTCTTTTTTATGATACAGGATAAACTGATAAGTCGCTGGGAAGGTGCTCTGCTGTTAATTCTATATATTTTCTATATTGTTCAACTATTTTTAATGTTATAATCTCAGAATTATACTGAAGGGCTTCCGGTTATTTTACTTATCGGGTTTCCTGCATTCAGATAGCTCTGCAAATATTTTGCAAATCCTTCCACCCAAAAATCTTCATCATTTAAACTATGAACCAGTTCAAGTTTTTCACCACCTTTTTCGACAAACTCTTCATTATATTCCTCGCCGATTTCAATAGTTGTTTCTAAGCAATCTGTAACAAATGCCGGACAAAAGACCAAAACTCTTTTCACTCCCTTTTCAGCTAATTCCTCTATCACATCTGAAGTGTAAGGCTGTGTCCAGGGGTCTTTTCCCAATCGAGACTGAAAACAAATAGAATATTTTTCCTTTGGAATGCTCAATTCTTCGGTTAACAATCGGGTCGTTTCATAACATTGTGCACTATAACAAAAGTGATTATCATCACAGATGCTCCCACAGCAGTTTTCCTTTTTCAGGCAATGATTTCCCGGATCGGATTTTACCAAATGCCTTTGAGGCAGACCGTGATAACTAAATAAAATATGTTCGTAATTTTCCGGATTATACTTTCGGCCAATATTCACAAAACTGTTTATAAAAGAAGGCTCACTGTAAAAATTATTTATAAAATTAACTTCCGGAATAGTCTCCCAGGTACTCACTACTTCCATGACTTTATCGTGTATAGATCCGGTTGTTGCGGAGGCATATTGCGGAAACATAGGCACTACAAGTATTCTGTCAGCTTTCATTTCCCTTATTTTCAATAGTTTCTTTGTTAGTGAAGGGTTCTTATAACGCATAGCTAACTCAACATGGATTTCTTCACCTAATTCCTTTTTCAATTTAGATGTAAAGCTTTCACTATACAATAATAAAGGGGAACCCTCATCTGTCCATACCTCCTTATATACTTTGGAAGACTCCTTGGAACGAAAGGGAGCGATAACACCATTTACCAGTAAAAACCTCAATATCGGATTAACATCTATAACCCTGGGGTCAGATAAAAATTCTCTAAGGTAAGTATAAACATCCCAACGAGAAGGGGAATCCGGTGTACCAAGATTTACTATTAAAACGACTGTTTTTTCTTTTCTCATTTTTACTTTTTATGAGGATTTTCAAATTTGTACCCTATTCCTCTTATTGAATGGAAGTAACGTGGATTTTTAGGGTCTTGTTCAAAATATTTTCGAAAAGCCAAGACAAAATTATCTATAGTGCGGGTTGAAGGGTAGATGTCATATCCCCAAACACTTTGCAGAATCTGCTGTCTGGATACCACAGATCCTTCCTTTTCTATTAATAATTTAAGTAGTTTTGCTTCTTTATTTGTCAGTTGTATTTCACCTTGTCTGCTAGTTGCCAAATAGGTTTGAAAATCTATTTTATTAGAACCAAAAGTGTAAACATTAAGCACTTTTTCTTCTTCCGTCCCTTTCAGGCTGTGTTTTACCAATACTTTTACCCGAAGTAAAAACTCTTCTAAATTAAAGGGCTTAGTGAGATAATCATCGGCTCCGGCTTTGAGGCCTTCTATTTTATCCTGCCCGGTATCTTTTGCTGTTAAAAACAAAACCGGTACTTCCGAGCGTTCCAGTCTTATCTGTTCACACAATTGAATACCATCCATATCCGGTAACATTATATCAAGTATTATCAGGTTAAAATGCTGGTTTTTAATTATAGAAAGCCCCTTAGCACCATTAGTTGCCGTAATCACTTCATAACCTTCCATTTCCAGATTTATACGCAGTGCTTCTAAAATACTTTCTTCATCCTCTAC
Organism: Chitinophagaceae bacterium; assembly: GCA_007695095.1. Lineage (NCBI taxonomy): Bacteria > Pseudomonadati > Bacteroidota > Chitinophagia > Chitinophagales > Chitinophagaceae > Chitinophagaceae bacterium. The sequence goes on from REEL01000088.1 coordinate 10,685, forward strand.
TATTAGAATTCTGGGCTTCATAGTCTAACTGTTTATTTTTTAACTCTTCTTTATTAGAATCTGCTATATTAGCAAATTTCCCCGGTATAACCACTTTAAAAGTTGTACCTCCCTCAGAATTATCTTCCACTTTTATTTGTCCGTTTAAAAGTTTCAGCATTTCCTTTACGAGGAATAAGCCTAATCCTGTACCTTTCGCCTTTCGCGTATTTTCATTTCCAACTCTGTAAAACTTTTCGAAAATCTTTTTCTTTTCTACATCAGGAATCCCCTGTCCCCTGTCACTAATTTCAATATGAAGTGCCTCGTTTTTTTGAAAAACTTTTAGCAAAATCTCCGAACCTTTATCTGCATATTTATGGGCATTTTCCAAAATATTCGTTACTACAGATATCAAAATTTGCTTATCTGTATAAAAAACCAAAACGGAATCGGCACTCAGCTCAACATCATGACTGTAACGGTACTGTTCACTTAAATTAGTAACTATCTGCTTAAACAAACTGTTAATTTCCACCTTTTCAATTTCAGGGTTGAAAGCTTTATTATCTAATCTGGCCGTTAATAATATATTGTCTATCAAGGAAGCTAAACGATCCGATTCTTTTAAATTTGATTGGATTAGCTTTTGTTCTTTTTCTTCTCCTTTTATTAGTCTTGAAAGGGTCTCCAAACCTAACTTAATAGAAGCAAGGGGAGACTTTAGCTCATGGGTTACAGACATCAAAAAATTCTTTTGCCTTCGAGCCATCTCTACCTCTCTGAATAAAGTTGTTTTCAATCTCCAAATACCGAGTATAAGTAACACAAACAAAACAATTCCCTCTCCGGCAATCATTAATCGCTGACGTTTATGGCGGGAACTTAACTGACTATATTGCTCACTTTCATAAAAGATGTCTGTATTGGTCTCTCCACTCAATAAATATTCTAATCTCGCATTTTCTACAGCCAGATGGTATGCTTCATCGTTTTTATCCCAGATGAGATATCCCCACCAAACGAATGCAAGTATTGTATATACAACAAGCGTGTAAAACAACCATTTTAAATTCTTTCCCGGCAAAACAAATAGTTTAAATAAAAAATAGGAAACACTCTTTCAACAAAAATACAATCGTAAAGATGACAAAGAGCAATGAAAATAAAAACTTTCTAACAATCAGATTAAAAAGTAAAAATGGGAAATAATAGTTCATTATAATACTTAACTTTGCAATAATTTCAAGAATAAACTTTAATTTTTTTATTTGAAAAGATACTCAAAAAAAAAATGAATTAAGGGAAACTTTTTCTAAAAAATCATGTTTTAAGGTTAACTAATTAGAAACAATCTAAATAAAATTTATGTCAAAAAAAGATCAAGATCAAATAATTGAAGAATTTACGAGTGGTGAATACAAATACGGATTTGTCTCAGATATAGATTCTGACGACGCTCCAATTGGATTAAACGAGGATACTGTTCGTTTAATTTCAATGAAAAAAAACGAACCGGAATGGTTGCTAAACTGGCGTTTGAAAGCCTACAGAAATTGGCAAAAAATGACAGAGCCAAAGTGGCCTAAAGTGAGCTACCCTGACATTGACTTTCAAAATATGATTTATTACTCAGCACCTAAGCCTAAGAAAAAATTGGAAAGCTTAGATGAGGTAGATCCTGAATTACTAAAAACTTTCGAAAAATTAGGGATTAGTCTGCAAGAGCAAAAAAGATTAACAGGTGTAGCTGTTGATGCCGTTGTTGACAGTGTTTCAGTCGCGACTACATTTAAAGATAAATTGGCAGAGCTGGGAATTATCTTCTGTAGCTTCAGCGAAGCTGTTAAAGAGCACCCTGATTTAATTAAAAAATATTTAGGCAGCGTTGTCCCTCCAACAGACAATTTCTATGCAGCTCTAAATTCAGCTGTTTTCAGTGATGGTTCTTTTTGCTATATCCCCAAAGGAGTAAGATGCCCGATGGAACTGTCTACATATTTCAGAATAAACGCCGCTAATACAGGGCAGTTTGAAAGAACGCTGATAGTTGCTGAAGAAGGCAGCTATGTCAGTTATTTGGAAGGTTGTACAGCTCCCATGAGAGATGAAAATCAATTACATGCTGCTGTTGTAGAGATTATTGCTGAAAAAGACGCTGAAGTTAAATATTCAACTGTTCAAAACTGGTATCCCGGTGATAAAAACGGAAAAGGCGGAATTTACAATTTTGTTACTAAAAGAGGTATCTGCAAGGGCGACAATAGTAAAATAAGCTGGACTCAGGTAGAGACCGGGTCTTCCATAACCTGGAAATACCCAAGTGTAATCCTTAAAGGTGATAATTCAATTGGTGAATTTTATTCAGTTGCTGTTACTAATAACTATCAGCAAGCTGATACCGGTACTAAAATGTTACACTTAGGTAAAAACACCAAAAGCCGTATCGTTTCAAAAGGTATATCAGCAGGAAAAAGCAACAATAGTTACAGAGGTTTGGTGCGTTTTTCAAAAAATGCTGCTAAAGCCTATAATTTCTCTCAATGTGATTCACTACTAATAGGTGATAAATGTGGAGCTCATACTTTCCCATACATTGAGTCTTCAAATGCATCTTCATCTGTAGAGCATGAAGCAACTACCTCCAAAATTGGAGAGGACATTCTATTTTATTGCAACCAAAGAGGACTTAGCGAAGAAGATGCTGTGAACTTAATCATAAACGGATACTGTAAGGAAGTATTCAACAAACTACCGATGGAATTTGCCGTTGAGGCACAAAAACTGCTTTCTGTAAGTCTGGAAGGCTCTGTCGGATAATTTTAAACTAAATAAAAACAAATAAAAAATGCTTGAAATAAAAGACCTAAAGGCTTCTATTAATGGAAAAGACATACTAAAAGGCCTTAATTTAAATGTAAAGAAAGGAGAGATTCATGCTATAATGGGTCCTAATGGCTCCGGAAAGAGTACGCTTGCATCTGTATTAGCAGGAAAAGAAGAATTTGAAGTAGAAGGTGGTACCATTCAATTTAATGGTAAAGACTTATTTGAACTGGAACCGGAAGAAAGAGCCAGAGAAGGCGTTTTTCTTGCCTTCCAGTATCCTGTTGAAATACCGGGAGTAAGTATTGCAAACTTTATGAAAGCTTCTGTAAATGAAATAAGAAAGTACAGAGGTCAGGATGAACTGAATGCAATGCAGTTTTTGAAATACATGAAAGAAAAGATGAAGTCTGTTGATTTTGACCAAAAGTTTATGTCAAGGTCATTAAATGAAGGTTTCTCCGGCGGAGAAAAAAAGAAAAATGAAATCTTTCAGATGGCCATGCTTGAACCGACTTTAGCTGTATTAGATGAAACAGACAGCGGTTTAGATATTGATGCTTTAAAAACTGTGGCAAACGGAGTAAATAAACTTCGCACTAAAGACAATGCATTTGTGGTTATTACTCACTACCAAAGACTACTTGACTTTATTGTTCCTGATTTTGTACATGTTCTTTTTGACGGAAGAATTGTTAAAAGTGGAGACAAAAGTCTGGCTTTAGAACTTGAAGAAAAAGGTTATGACTGGATTAAGAAAGAAGTAGTTCCATCTATATAAAAAATAAAATATGAAAAACACAGATAACTTTTTGAAAGAAATAGATTTACATATTTCTCAAACAAAAGATGCGTCTGAAGAAATAGATTCGATTAGAAATAATGGTTTAAATTTATTTAAAGAAAAAGGATTGCCTACTTTAAAAAATGAAGAGTGGAAATATACAGATGTTCGAAAATTTCTGGATCACTCTTTCAAATTTAAAAAAGAAGCTGTCAGTCAGGAGCAATTAAGCGATATAATTCCTGAATACCTAAAGTCTCTTGAGGCTTATTATATCGTACTTGTAAATGGAAAACCTGACTTTGAAATTTCCAATCTTCCGGATGTAAAAGGAATACATATACTTTCATTAAAAAAGGCACTGGCTGATAAAAACCCTGTTTTAAAAGAGAGATTTAATACGCTTAGTGATGAGAAAGAAGAAAGCTTTTCTGCATTAAACAGTGCTTTTCTCGAAGATGGCCTTTTTGTACATATTGAAAAAAATGTAAGACTGGAGAAACCTCTTTTTGTAGTAGAGTACGGAAAAAGCAAAGAATCCAATAGCTTTTTTACTTCCAGAAACTTTATCTATGCCGAGGAAAGCGCAGAAGCATCTCTTATTTGGCTGTATAAAGCTTCTGAGGAAGGTAAAGAAATCTTTTGCAATGAGTTGAATGAAGTCTTTATATCTGATAATGCGGACATAAAAATTGACCGTTTACAAGTGAATCAGGATAAGTTTCGACTGGTAAGTTCCAACTTTTTTGCTTTGGGACGCGACAGCCGTATGCATACTTTCAGTTATAACCTTGGGGGTACATTCAGCAGAAACAACTTTGATGTAAAGCTAAATGGCGAAAACGGATATGCTGCATTGAGTGGTGTTTTTCTAAGTGATAATAACGCTCTGATCGATAATCATATCCTCATTTCACATATGGTTCCAAATTGTATTAGTGACCAATTGTTTAAAGGTATTTTGAAAGATAAAGCGCAGGGTGTTTTCAATGGAAAAATCTATGTTGAAAGAGATGCTCAGAAAACTGCAGCTTATCAAAATAATAAAAATTTACTTTTATCTGAAGGTGCCGGAATTTACACGAAACCTCAGTTAGAAATTTATGCTGATGATGTGAAGTGCAGCCATGGTGCCACAACCGGTCAAATAGATGAAAATGCTTTATTTTACTTGCGTACAAGGGGTATGAATAAAAATGAAGCTCGTACGATACTAACTTTAGCCTTTGCAAAAGAAGCTATTGAAAAGGTAAATAACCAGGCTTTAGTAGAAGTTCTCGGAGAATTAGCAGAGAAAAAACTCAACAATTAAATTTGAGCTTCTCAGCCAATCTAAATGAACCAAAATGAGTAAAATAGAACAAATGACTTCCTTAAATCGCTTGAGTGAAATACGTAAGGACTTTCCTATTTTATCCAGGTTAGTTAACGGATTACCCTTAGTATATCTTGATAATGCTGCGACTTCTCAGAAGCCGATAAAAGTTATAAATGCTTTAAAAACGTATTACTCAGAAACAAATAGTAATATTCACCGGGGAGTACATCATTTAAGTCAGGTTGCTACAAATCAGTATGAAGCGAGCAGGTTAAGTATTCAAAAATTTATCAATGCTGCTGAAAGTGAAGAGATTAATTTCACTAAAGGAACAACTGAAGCTATAAACCTGGTTGCATATTCTTACGGCAGAAAATTTGTAAAGCAAGGTGATGAAATAGTAATAAGTGCTCTTGAGCACCACTCAAATATTGTTCCCTGGCAAATTTTGTGTGAAGAGAAAGGTGCCGTACTCAAAATAATACCGATAGATGATGAAGGGGTTTTAGATTTAAAGGCTGCGGAGTCAATAATCACAGATAAGACGAAAATCATTTCTTTAGTTTATGTTTCCAATGCTTTAGGCTTAAAAAACCCGGTAGAAGAAATTATTTCTTTAGCCAGAAAACAAAAAAATGCAGTTGTATTTTTAGATGCTGCTCAGGCAGTAACTCACTTTCCCGTTGATGTTCAAAAACTGGATTGTGACTTTTTAGCTTTTTCAGGACATAAATTACTGGGACCAACCGGCATAGGTGTGCTATACGGTAAAAGGAAGCATTTAGAAGCCATGTTGCCTTATCAATCCGGTGGAGAAATGATAAAAACCGTAAGTTTTGAAAAAACTACTTATAATGAACTTCCCTTTAAGTTTGAAGCAGGAACCCCAAATATAGCAGGTGGAATTGCCTTTAAAAGTGCCCTGGAGTATATAGAACAGATTGGTTGGGATTTTATCTCTGAGCAGGAGACGAACTTAGTAGAATATGCTGATAATGGGTTAAAGAAAATTGATGGTTTGCATATCTACGGAGGTACCCAAAAAAGATACGGAGTCATAGCCTTTAATGTAAGCGGAATACATCATTATGATATTGGGGTATTGCTCGATAATCTGGGCATTGCTATTCGTACCGGACATCATTGTTGCCAACCATTAATGCAAAGATTTGAAATTGAGGGAACTTGCAGGGCTTCTTTTTCTTTTTATAATTCAGAAGAAGATGCAGATCGTTTTGTAAAAGGTGTTGAAAAAGCCGTTAAAATGTTACGATAATGGAGCAAGAAACTATAGATATAGAAAAAGTACAGGATGAAATCATTGAAGAGTTCTCGATGTTTGATAACCCAATGGACAAATATGAGTATATCATTGATTTAGGTAAAGCCTTACCCCCATTAGATGAACATCTGAAAACGGAAGAAAACATTGTTAAGGGTTGTCAGTCAAAAGTTTGGCTGTGGGCCGGCACTGAAAATAGCACCATACATTATAAAGCTGATAGCGACACGGTTATAACAAAAGGAATAATTGCATTACTAATAAGAGTTCTATCCGGAAGAAAAGCCGATGAAATTCTGAATACCGATTTGCGTTTTATTGATGAAATAGATTTAAGAGCTCACTTGAGTTCTCAGCGCTCAAATGGATTAAATGCAATGATTAAGCAAATAAAATTTTATGCAATAGCACTAAATAACAAAAAATAAAGATCATGGAAAAAGAAAATATGCCCGACAGATCATTTGCAGAAATTAAAAATGATATAATTGAAATTATCAAAACCATCTACGACCCTGAAATACCGGTAAATATATACGACCTGGGTTTGATTTATGAAGTAAATGTAGATCCGGCGAATAATGTTCACCTTGTGATGACATTAACGTCACCTAACTGCCCGGTAGCAGAATCACTGCCACAGGAAGTTAAAGATAAAATTAAAACTGTTCCCGGTGTTAACTCTGTTGATCTTGAATTAACATTTGACCCAACCTGGGATCAGGATATGATGACTGAAGCAGCCAAATTAGAACTTGGCTTTTTATAAATTACACTTTCACAATTTTTAACTTTAAAATAAAATAATATGTACCCGGATTACTTAGTTGCCCCAATGAAAGAAGACCTCACCATAGCAGGTTTTCAAGAGCTCACCAATGCTGAAGAAGTAGAAGCTCTTTTAAATAAAAAAGAAGGAACCGTTTTTGTCGTAGTAAATTCTGTATGTGGTTGCGCTGCAGCTAATGCAAGACCTGCAGCAAAGATTGCTGTAAACAACTCTAAAAAACCTGATAATACAGTCACTGTTTTTGCAGGAGTTGATAAGGAAGCAGTTGCTAAAGTAAGAGAATTTACCGCCCCTTATCCACCTTCTTCGCCTTCTATGGCATTGTTCAAGGACGGAAAACTCGTGCATTTCATTGAAAGATTGCAAATTGAGGGAAAACCGGCTGAAATGATTGCCGAAAATTTAAAAGCAGCTTTCGATACGTATTGCTAAGCTGTAAAGTTTAATTCCCGTTTTAAAAAACAAAAAAAGGCTGTGCTCATTATTGAGTACAGCCTTTTTTTGTAGTAAAAATCAAACCTAATAGCATTCATGTTAAGAATGCCGGCTTCATATTTCCAAAATTTAATCTTTACAGATTTGCTACACTCATCACTAAACAGAAAGAAAGCATACTTTGATTGGCATTTTCGAAGATTTTAGTATATTTACTTTAATCAAAAACACTTAGTTAGCATTATCAATGAGAAAATTCATTCTTTACTGTCTCTTTTTTATGCTTTCCGCTTCTCTGTTTTTACCTGCTAAAGCATGTGAAAGCTATCGCTATATTGAAGAGACTTTTGATAATGTCACAGTTCAGCAAAATGTTGTATACGGACAAGCGGTAAATTACCTTGGAATTAACCAGAACTTAAGAATGGACATTTTTTCTCCGGCAGGAGATACCCTTGCATACAGGCCATTGGTGTTATTCTTCTTTGGAGGAGCATTTGTGATTGGAGATAAAAGCCATGCTGATATGCAAACCTGGTGTGATAGCTTATCACGTCTGGGTTATGTATGCGCTGCTGTAAACTACAGAATAGGTTTAAATGTAAGTAGTGCTACAAGTGCAGAAAGAGCTGTTTACAGAGCAGTACAAGATGCAAGAGCTGCTGTGCGATATTTTAAGGAATACGCTGATATATACAATATCGATACTACACGTATATTTTTAGGCGGTAACTCTGCCGGAGCAATCACATCTTTGCATACTGCTTTTTTAGATAAAGAGTGGAAAAGGCCGCCATCCACTTACGCTAATACATTATTACTGAGGCCTGACCTGGGTTGTCTAGACTGTTCCGGTAATTCCTATCAGCATGATGTCTTTATAAAAGGTGTTATAAATCTTTGGGGGGCCATTGGTGACACCAGCTGGATGGAGTATGGGCAACAAACTGCTTTACTTACAATTCATGGCACTGATGACCCGATTGTGCCTTTTGATCAGGGAGTCCCATTTACCGTTGGGTATAATTTCCCCTATTTATACGGAGCCTTGCCGATAAATGATCGTGCCGATAAAATCAATATTTACCATGAGTTCTATCCTTATGTTGGGGCTGACCATACTTTTTACGGTTTACCGGATGGGATTGTAACATTTCCTAATCAATATTGGGAGCCGGTGTTTAATCAGGGTAAAAACTTTCTATATCAATTACTGAAATTTGAAAGCGGACATATTATCGGAGATACTTTAGTTTGTGAAAGCGATACCGTTACATATATTGTCGCTCAGGGAAATCCTGACTGGAAATATTGCTGGGATATTCAGGGTGGAATCATAACATCAAACCCCGATAGTAATATAGTTAAAGTTTTGTGGACACAGCCAGGAAACGGCTCCTTAAAAGTAAAAGCAAAAAATGAAATAGATGTTACCGGCAATCCTTCACCTGCTTTTGATGTACAAATAAATCCGCTTCCTGTTTCAGGTATTGAAATTATTGAGGAATACGAGATAGTATATGTAATATCACAATCAAACTATACTATACATGAGTATCTGTATTTTGAACATTTAGATACTTTTCTGTACTTTATTAATGACACTGCCAAATTTATACTCAATGAATCCGGACTTTTTTCGATTAAACATTTTACTGAAAATGCTTGCGGCTACGATACCTTAGAAAAGTATTGGGTGAATTTTAATCATCAAATACCGGAAGATACAACAACCGTATCCACCGGTACAGAGTTGCAAACTCTAATATTTCAGGTATATCCAAACCCTTTAAGTCAAAACACTTTTTACTTAGTAAAACCGCAGAAGTTTAAAAATCAAAATCTAATTTTCCGGCTATATTCCACCCGCGGGAGTTTGATTTTTGAAAAATATACCTATCAGCATCAATCAAAGATTGTTTTAGAAAAAATTCCACCTACGGGGATATATGTTTGGGTGATTACATCTACCGAGAATAAGCAAAAAGCTTATGGAAAGTTAAATATAGCTAACTAGAGCTAAGGTTTCATGAGTAACTAAGGCCTGCCAAATATTGAAAAGCGAACATATCGCTGTGGATTATCTTTCAAATCTTTAATCAATAAATCCAGATTTTCGGAAGCGTTATTTAAGTTTTCATAAAGTTCCGGATCATTCAATAACATGGCAATTGAACCATCTCCTTCGTTCATCTTAACAAGTGTTCTGTTTATTTCTTCAAAGGTAGCTTCTGCATTAGCTATCAACTGTTTAAGATTTGAAGTTGAAAGACTGTCACTTATATCAGCCATATTTTGAATGAATCTCGCTAATTCGTGATTTTGCTGCTCAAGGTTTGTACTTATACTTTTGATATTATCTAAGATTATAGCTATATTATTACTTTCATCTTCAACCAAAGTATCAATTCTGCCGGCAGTTTTTGCCAAATTGCCGATAGCATTTTCAAACTGCTGCAAAGCTCCCACTATCTGACCATCGTCTAAGATAGATTTTGCAGTAATAAATAAAGAATCTATAGAACCTAATAATTCCTCAGCCCTGTTTTTTACCGGTAATATTTCTCTTCTAACTTCATCTGCTAAATCACCTTGAATATCAGCAATTAAAGTATCTCCGGGAGTATAGAAATTGGGAGAATCAGAAAATTCAAGTGTAATAGATTTGGTACCCAATAAGTCAGTACTGGTAATTTTTGCAACAGTTCTTCTGGGGATCTGAAGATTTGGTCTGACTAAAAATGAAACTAAAATTCTGGATGATCCGTCACCCATTAAATCAATATTTTCAACACGACCAATTCGGAATCCGTTTAAAACAATAATGTCCGATGTTTTTAAACCATCAATTTTTTCATAAACGGCGAAATATCTATCTTCTTTTACAAACAGATTTTTACCTTTTAAGAAATTGAATCCAATTATTAGGACTACTAAGCTGAATATGAGTAAAAGACCGACTTTTATTTCTTTAGAAAACTTCAATGTTATATTTTTTTACAAAGATAAAAAATAATGGTGTTATGATTCTAAAACTTTTTTAAAATGCTTAACTTGCTTATTCGTATTTTGCTGCTTCCTGCCAGCTAATACGTTCTCCATTATAATACGGGACTAGAAAGGCGTCTCCGAACCCATTATTTATCAGCTCCTTATGATGAGTAGAAGCCTCTTCTCTCTGATTAAAAGGGCCTACGACAAAGCGGTAAAAATCACCGGCTCTTTCAACATGAAATTTTTGAAGATTCTGAAATTTAGCATTATCCTTGTCTGACATGTTTTGAGTAGCATAAATTTGAACCTTAAAAGCTAATGCTGAACTTGGATTATCTTCCTGAGTAACTTCATTTTGAATAATATCTTCCGGAATCGGTACAGAACGATCTGCCAAATAACGATGACTTCCTCTGGCTTCAATTTCCTCCTTATATTCCCGAAAAGCTCTGAAAAGAGCAGAGGCTAAAAAACTTTGGCCTTCTTCGGAACCTAAATATCTGGCTTCAGCAGGATTTGTTAAAAAACCTAACTCCACCAACACACTAGGCATAGTTGTCTGATAAAGTACTAAAAATCCGGCTTGTTTAACGCCTCTCGACCTTCTGAGTGCTCTGTTTTCAAACTGATCCTCAACTTTGGAAGCAAAATGAATACTTTGCTCTAAATAGGCATCCTGAAATAATGAAAAAATAATATGGCCCTCCGGAGAAGTGGGGTCAAATCCATCGTAACGCTCCACATAATTATCTTCCAATAAAATTACACTGTTCTCTCTTTTGGCAACTTCTAAGTTCTGTGCTGACCTGTGTAAACCCAAAACAAAAGTTTCAGTTCCATTGGCTGACCTGCTGTTCGTAGCATTTGCATGAATGGAAATAAATAAATCAGCATTTGCTTTGTTTGCTATATTCGCCCTTTCGTGTAAAGCAACAAATTTATCAGTTTCCCTGGTATATAAAACTTTTACATCCGGTAAATATTGGTTTATATAACTGCCTAATTTCAAAGCTACAGCCAATGCTACGTCTTTTTCTTTTATGCCGCCAACACCGATTGCACCCGGATCACGACCACCATGACCGGGATCTATCACAACAGTTCTCAGTTTATAGCCGTTTTGATGTTCTGCTTTTGTACTTTTGCTGGGAAAAGACAATAAAATAGCAGAAATAACTATTAAAAAAAATAGCTTTTTCACAATTTTGAGCTTGATAATAAAGTATTTTGAGTCAAAAAAATTACCCATTTTTACATTTCAAAGTTAAAGATTTTATTTCATTTAAATATAGTCTTACCCTTTGCGTGCTACTAATATCATGCCTAAATACTGCTTTTGCACTCGGCAGTGTACAAGATGATATACAGTTTGCTATGCAAACAGGTATTGATACTGTTGATAACCCTAACAACTTAAGGCCGGGAGCTTCTGAAGGATTTATACCGGTTGAAATAATTACAGATAGAAACGATACAATTCCTGAAAATGATACTACAGCTGTAGTTGAGGAACAATCATTTTTACCTCTTTCGCCCGATGCACCTGAGGCTCCCATTATATACTCTGCTGAAGATTCCATCATTTATGATATTCTAAATAATAAAATATACTTATTTGGTAACGCTAAAATGGAGCATAAGAATATAAGTTTGGAAGCTGATTTTATAATTTATGATTGGTCAATCAATGAATTAACAGCAGAAGCTAAAAAAGATAGTCTCGATAACTACATTGATTTTGCTAAATTTTCAGAAGCCGGAAACGAATACCAGGCTCGCAAAATCAGATATAATTTCACTTCTACAAGAGGCAAAGTATACGAAGCCAGAACACAGGAAGGAGAAGGATTTATACATGGCAGAGAGGTTAAAAAAACGACTGAAGATGTATGGTATGGAGCAGATGCCAAATATACGACCTGTAATTTGGATGAACCGCATTTTCACATAGCTGTTAACCGCTACAAACTAATTCCTGAAAAAGTGATGGTTTCCGGGCCGGCAAATCTTGTGATAGCAGATATTCCCACTCCACTTTACATTCCCTTTGGAATTTTTCCGGTGCAGGATGGCAGAACATCGGGAATTATCTTGCCTGAATATGGTGAAACGGCCAGTCAGGGTTTTTTCCTGAGAAACGGAGGCTATTATTTTGCCTTAAGTGATTATTTCGATTTAGCTTTGCGGGGAGATATTTACAGCCGGGGAAGCTGGGGACTGAGAGCCACCAGCAATTATCGTTTACGTTATAAATTCTCGGGTACTTTTAATACTCAGTTTGCACGTACCAGACTTGGAGACCCAATTTTACCGGAATCTCAGGTATTAAATGATTTCAAAGTAAACTGGACACATCAACAAGATCAAAAAGCAAGACCAAACAGCAACTTTTCAGCAAATGTAAATTTTGGTACAGCTACTTATGATCAGAATTATTCTGTGGCTCCGCAACAAGTACTAAACAATTCATTTCAGTCAAATATATCCTTCCGTCAAAGCTTTCCCGGAAGGCCTTTTTCTTTTAATGCAAATATCAGACATGATCAGTCTTTAACGACAAATCGGGTAAACCTTGAGTTGCCTACATTATCTTTTAATGTAAACAGAATAAATCCCTTCCAGCGTGAAGGATCGGGTGCAGACAGAAGCTGGTACGAAAATATTGGATTTAGCGTAAACTCTGATTTTAAAAATGTGATTTCCGGTATTGATTCTACTTTTTTTACCCAGGAAACTTTTGATAATGCTCAGTTTGGAGCTAGATTTGGTGTGCCGATTTCTACTTCTTTTAATCTTTTTAACTATCTGAATATTGAGCCCTCCATTCAATACAATCAAAGAATGTATTTTGAAACAATTGAAAAAACCTGGGATCCTACAATGGTGATTATAGGTGAGGAAGCACCCTTAGACACATTAGACGGACGTGTAATTACAGATACTATTCCGGGTATCAGGGCTCCGGCAGATTTTTCATTCTCCCTCTCTGCAAATACCCGACTTTACGGTATGTTTAATTTTGGAGATGGAAATATCAAAGCTATAAGACATATTTTTAGCCCTACTTTATCATTTGAATACCGGCCGGATTTTGCAGATCCTTTTTGGGGCTATTACAGGGAAGTCCAAAAAAATCAGGAAGGCGATACAGAGCTTTATTCTGTTTTTCAAAGTTCATCCAACCTCTATGGACTACCACAACAAGGTGAAGTAGCCGGACTGAGACTAAATTTGAATAATAATATCGAAATGAAAGTGGCTGCTCCAAGAGATACCACCAGGTCTGACAGAAACATAAAAATTTTAGAACGATTTAATATTTCTACTTTTTACAATTTTGCCCGCGATTCCGTTCACCTCTCCCCCATCAATATGTCTGCTTACACCACCTTATTTGAAAGAATAAACTTAAATGCCTCAGCAAATTTTGACCCCTATATTGCTGATCCTGAAAACATTAATAACCGCTTAGACCGTTTTGAATGGGAAGAAAATAAAAGACTTGCCCGCTTAACCAATGCCAATATTGGTATCAGTTCCAATTTTTCAGCGGATCGTATGGGCTCCCGGCAAACCGATGCCGGTACTGAAGAAGAGCGACAAATGGTTTACCGAAACCCGGAGCTATATGCCGATTATAACATTCCCTGGAGTTTTGGATTTGGCTATAACCTGAATTTGACAAAAGGTACGACTGCCAATCCGGACAGCTTACTGCTTACTCAATCACTTACATTTAATATGGATATTAACGTTACCCCAAACTGGAAACTTATGGTTAATTCCGGTTATGATTTCGTAAACAATGAACTAACTTATACAACGATTAATATTACAAGAGATTTACATTGCTGGGAAATGCGTATTACCTGGGTCCCTTACCCGGCTGAAAGACAACTTTACAGTATTGACATAAATGTAAAATCTGCCGTGTTACAGGATTTGAAATTATCCCGAAGAAGAGATCGTTTTGATGCTGTATTTTAATCTCTAATTCTATAAACTCTAATCCCATGAAGCTCTTTTTATTTCCTTTTTTCTTACTCACGGTTTGCATTTTTACAGACAAATCTTTTGCTGAAAACACTACAAATGCTGTAGCAGATTCAACTGAAGTAAGTGAACCCTACAGGATTTTATCCTGGAATATATACATGCTTCCCAGAGTTTTATTACCGGTAAGAGTTGGCCCCATTCGTAGAGCAAGAGTTATGGCTCAAATTTTAAAAGAAGAAGCCTATGACGTTTTAGTGTTGCAGGAAGCCTTTGACAGAAGAACCCGAAGGATTTTAAGGCGACAACTCAAAGAAATATATCCCTATGAATACGGACCGGCCAATGAACGCAAAATTTCATTCAAAACCAATAGCGGTATTTGGATTTTAAGCCGTTATCCAATGAAACACATTGCTGAAATACAATACGATGAAGCAGTAGGACCGGATGCCTGGGCCAGAAAAGGAGCCCTGATGGTAGAAGTTGATTTTGACGGACAGCCGGTGCATATAATCGGAACCCATTTGCAGGCAGGAGCCGGCAGAAGCGGGGATACTATACGCTTTAACCAAAACAAACAAATCAGAGAAGAACTTTTAGACAAATACAGCAAAGAAAATATTCCCGTATTGCTCTGCGGAGATTTTAATGTCCGTCATAATAATGAAATCTGGTATAACAAAATGCTGGAAGTTTTAGGTGCAGAGGATGGTTCTTTTCTGAGTGACTTTCAATATACCGTTCATGGAGAAAAAAATGACCTCACCGGTGGAGGAGCAAATAATGTAAAAGTTCTCGACTATATTTTTACCATTGACAAAAAAGATAAATTGAAGCGAATTGAACGCTATGTAAAAATTTATCAAAAAAGATGGAGCAAAGATCATAAAGACATATCCGACCATTTTGCAGTAAAAGCCCTGATTTGGTTAAGCAAAAACTGATGAAATAAAAAAAGCTTTTGTATAATAAAAACCAATTATACTTAAACTAAATATATGCATTTTGTTTGGGAAATTGTTACATAAGTTATTATATTTGAGAGAGAAACACAAATATTTATATTTATGCAAAAGCTCGTCTGTTCTCTTTCTGTTTTCTTTCTGTTTTTTCTCAGCTCTTTTTTTAATCCACTCAAAGCAGATAAAATCTATTTTGAAGACCAATTGATTATTCAGTTATATCACAACGAAGACGCTGAACAGTTTGTGGAAATGTTGAATAACAGTCAAAATCCGGCTGAATGGTATTTAAAAAGAAACTTAGTCCCTTCTTCAAATATTTGGCTTTTAGCTTTTAATCCAAACTTGAAAAGTGTTGAAAATGCACTTGATTTCATCTCCCGCCAACAAGAAATACAAATAGCCCAATTTAATCATACAAATTTAGTACAAAGAGCCATCCCAAATGATGCCAGTTATGGAAACCAGTGGAGCATGCCCATGATTTCCGCACCTGATGCATGGGATATAACCACCGGAGGAACTACTTCTACAGGTGACAGAATTGTAGTAGCTGTAATAGATGACGGCTTTCGCTTATCGCATAATGATTTAAACTTTTTTGAAAACATACACGAAACTAATAACGGGCAAGATACTGACGGAAACGGCTATGTAGATGATGTGAACGGCTGGAATGCCTATCAAAATTCCGGTAATGTAACTTCCTCTTTTCACGGAACGCATGTATCCGGTATAGTAGGAGCCATTGGGGATAATAACATAGGCGTTGCCGGTGTTAACTGGGATGTAGATGTAATGGCTATACAGGGTTCTTCCGGCAATGAAGCTACTGTGGTCGCAGCTTATGGCTATGCATTAACCATGCGCCAGGTTTATGACCAGACAAATGGCCAGCAGGGAGCCTTTGTGGTTTCTACCAATGCCTCTTTCGGAGTAGATTACGGGAACCCGTCCAATTATCCCATTTGGTGTTCGTTTTATGACACTTTAGGACGATACGGAATACTTTCAGCCGGAGCAACAGCAAACATCAATCTGAATGTGGATGTGCAGGGAGATGTCCCCACCGCTTGTCCCAGCCCGTATATGATAGCTGTCACAAACACCAACTCAAGTGATAATAAAAATAACTCGGCAGCTTACGGAGCCAATACTATTCATTTAGGTGCTCCCGGAACCAATATCTACAGCACAGGCTCAAGCAATGATAATGATTACCGAAATGCCACCGGAACTTCAATGGCAACTCCCCACGTTGCCGGAGCTATTGCACTTATGTATGCCGCTGCCTGCCCCGGATTAATTGAAGATTACAAAATGTATCCGGATAGTTTTGCGCTGATTTTTAAAAATCTTCTTTTAGATAATGTAGACCCAAACAGCTCCCTAAGCGGAATAACCATTACCGGCGGGAGACTCAACCTCCATCAGGCGGTACAGGCTGTCGTTGATTACTATTCCGCACAGGAATGTTCGCTTGACAGGCCTCCTTCCAGTGATTTTTCGGCTGTGCCGCTTACGATTTGCAATCCGCAGGAAATAGAATTTACCGATAAATCAAACTTTGACCCTCAAAGCTGGTTCTGGGATTTTGGAGACGGAAATACCTCTACTGACCAAAACCCTACGCACACTTATATGCAAAACGGAGTGTATAATATTACCCTGATTACAACAAATACTTTCGGGAGTGATACCACTATCAAACAAGCTTATTTAGAAATTAATACACTTTCAGTTCCTGATTTTGTAAGCAGCAACAATATATGCTCAAATACAGATGAAGACCTGCAGGCTTCTCCGGTTTCCGGTGGAAATATCTTTTGGTTTGATGACCCCGAAACGCCTAATTCATTACACAAAGGAAACACTTTTACGGTTAATGTATCAAACGGACAGCACGAATATTACATACAGGAAATTGAAGATACCGTCATACAAAATGTAGGTGAAACAGACAACAATCATAACGGAAACTTTTTCACTTCAAACACCGACAGATTTATGTATTTTGACGCATTTGAAGATTTAGTGATAGAAAGTGTTAAAGTTTATGCCAACAATGCGGGAAACCGAACGATTGAGCTAAGGGGCAGTAATGGCAATGTAATAGAATCCTTAACTGTAAATATTCCCGGTGGTGAAAGCCGGGTCACTTTAGACTTTATGGTTCCTCAGGGGAATAACTATCAATTAGGCTTGGGGGGTAATAACAACGGGCTTTTCAGAAGTGACGATCAGTCCGCTATAAACTATCCTTACACAGTTTCCGGATTGATTTCAATTACCGAATCAGATGCAGGCGCTGACCTTGGATTTCCTAACAGATATTATTACTACTTTTTTGATTGGGAAGTGTATAAAACTACATGTTCCAGTCCCCGAAAGCTGATTACGGTAAATGCCGGTCCGTGCTCTTCAGCGCCGGTACCCAATTTTTCTGCTTCAACCACACAAATCTGTGAAGGCGAAACCATTAACTTTACGGATCAGTCATTGGGAAATACCACTGCCTGGAACTGGCAATTTACAGGAGGCAGTCCTTCTGTTTCAACCGACCAAAACCCTTCCATCACCTATAATACGCCCGGCGACTATGCAGTAAGCTTACAAGTTACAGGACCGGATGGTGACAGCAGTGTGACTTTCACGGGTTATATCAATGTATTACCGGAACCGGATTTACAATTTGATGCAACCAACTACCATATTTGTGAAGGAGAAAGCATAGAAATAAATGTTAGTGGTGCAGCATTCTTTAACTGGAACCCATCAAGTGGTTTAAATCAATCTTCGGGCAGCAGCGTAATAGCTTCTCCACAGCAAACCACCACATATACTGTTGAGGGCCAAAGCGGGAGTTGCAGCACTACCGAAACAATCACGGTAGAAGTCAGTCCGCAGCTATCTGTTCCCCCGCTCATTGTCTCCAATAATCAACTATCGGTAACCGTTCCCGGGCCGGGCTATCAGGTACAGTGGTTTAAAAACAACCAGGAAATCAATGATGCCAACAATTTAGTATTTAAAGCTCAAAAAAGCGGCGAATACTTTGCGGTAATTACACCTCCCGGTGGCTGTCCTGTGCAGACCGAATCTGTAGAGATTACTGTTGTCGGCTTTGACAATCTTGATTTACAAGAAATGCAATTTACGGTTTACCCAAATCCGGGCAATGGCTTATTTAATGTGCATTTTGAAAATTTACCTTCAGAAACATTGCACGTAATAGTTTACAACAACATAGGTGCAGAAGTACTGTTAAAAGAAATTCGTCATGAACATATTTACCGGGAATTTCATTTTGAGATAGACCTGCGTGACAAATCCAGTGGTATCTATTTCTTAGAAGTACAAAGCAGTGAATACATCTATCCGTTACAAAAGCTGATTATCTACTAATAGACAAAAGGCATTTCATAAAAAATTAAAAGTGAGAAGCATATTTTGGGCGTGCCCCCTCGAGTCGGACTATTCGCTCCAGAAGCACTTGCTGCATAGATTTTTAAAAGAAAAAACAGATGCATCCAGATTTTTCATTTGTATGATTTTTAACCACAATAGCTTTGTGAACAACACAAAATTCTGTAGTTCATAAAATTAGAAAAATCTTTAAAAATGTATATAAAAATCCTGAAAAGTATATTAACTTCAGAGTTCGTATCATTACTTGATTAACAATTTATATATGATTAAGTTTTCTCCATCTAACAAGTTTTAATAGGAAAAGACTATTCACGCAACACCACTTTCTCTGTAAATCGCTTACTTTCACTTTCTATAACTATCATATAAATCCCTGATGCAGCAGTTTGCATATTAATTCTTGTTTGGTATGGCAGATTTCCAATTTGCTCGATGCGCTTAAATTCCCTGCCTGTAGCATCATAGATAGTTATACTTTTTGGTAAATCAGTCATTTCAGTTATGTTTAGCTCTATCTGTTTACCAATAGTATAAATTTTAATCTGCTCTTTGTTTTCCAAGGTCTCTGTGGAAGAAATTACTTCACTGACTTTTAACTGCTGATAGCTTTCTGATACACAATCTGCATTCTTTGCAATTAAGCTGATTTCATAATAGCCGGGTGCGGCATACCCATAAGTGAAATCATTTTCCTCAAACAACTGATTACCGTCTCCCATATCCCAGATATATTGATTAGCTCCCGTACTTGCATTATTAAAGTAAACCTCCTCTCCGGTATATATTTCATCGCTACTAAGTGTAAATACTGAATGGACTTGAGCTTTTTCGCCTATTACAATAGTTTCTGATGTCGTATAACCACTTTCATGGATAAATTCTATGACATAATTACCCGAAGCTATAGCCTTTGAAACCAAACCATCTATATCTCCTGAAGCTATTGGATTGGCGTCTTCATCTTTTAGGCTAAACTCCCAATTTCCGCTAAGATCTGTCAGTATTATTCGTCCATTTTCTCCTGCACAGCCTGCTTTTTCTGTTTCTAATGAAATAGGTTTGCTAATGTGCAAAAAGAATCTATGATCGTATTTGCCTTCTGAAAGATTTACCTCATATATATCTGTCTGACGTAAATCAGTAATTATGTTTGTTTCAGTATCTTCCAGATAAATCATGGCTGTTGACGGAAAGTCCTCTAAATCTGACAAACCAAGAGTATAGTCTCCGCTTTCTCTAATAAAAACACCTAGTGGAATCGTGTATGCTTCTTCAAAGGCCGGCATAGACTTAATGCTGTAAGTATGTTCATCATCAATTGTATAAATACTTGGAACCCCAGTGCCGTTCAGCATTTTAACAGCATCATAACGTTCATCAAATTCAACTGTCTTTCCGGCTTCAAAATACAATACCATATCATCTCTGAAATTCACATTTTCAGCATACAGCCTGATTAGAGAGCGTTCCGGTTTTGTTACTTTGTAAAAGCTGGTATTTGTTGCTACTCTGTGTGCATTGTTAAATTCTAATTGTGCACCCGGAGCTAATGATGAAGTTGTTTTTACTACAAAGCCCTGACCGGGAGCTATGACACCATTAAATCCATTAGGAGTGGATGCAACACCATTGATATAACTACGGTAAATTCCTCTGTAGGTATTTGTGGATAATGAATTGTCAAAAACATAGGCTGCATTGACCATACCCGAAGGCAAATCAATTGCTACGGTATCCCACTCAATAGAAGAAGGGTAAGGATTACCCACATAATTCCAACCGTCGTGAGCGGCATCATTTACAATATTTGAATATGATAAATCTACGTTTACTTCCCCATTATGTACTGAAGAGCCGCTGAAAGTAAGTGTTTTATCACCCGAAGTATACACAAAATAACTACTTCCGGCATTCATAGTTCCATTTATATAAGCCTGCCAATAGCGGTAGTCTGTGCCTCCGATATTCTCCGAAGCAGATTCATCCCATATAAAAGCATTGGCTAATAGTGAATTCCAATTGTTAAAGCTTACATTCACATCAGCATCTATATAATCAGCAATGTAAAATTGGACTGTTGGATCTCCACTTGCTGAGAAGTTGTTAATATCTGAAATATCTAAGTTTAGAATCGGTGAGGCTATCAACCTGTAACCACTCAAATTACCCGGCAGAAAACGTTCTACATGAAATGTACCTGTTCCGTAAAGGGCACTGCCCGGAGTTTGAACTAAATTCCCACCACTTTCAATTGTAATACTTCCGTTATTTTGCAATTCTCCGTTAATAGTAATAGACTGATTGTTTGATATGGTTATAGTAACTCCGTTTTCTATTGTTAAGCCACCTATTTCGGGTACTCCATCAAAGACGGGATAATTACTGAGCCCAGAGGGAATAACTATATCACTTCCGGCTTCCGGCACTATTCCATTATCCCAATTATCAGGATTATTCCAATCTGTATCAGCTGCACCGGTCCAAACAAATTCTTGTATATCATACATAACAGCAAAACCACTTCGAGTCATTCCGGCAATGGAGTTAAAACTCCCACCTATATAGACAGTATTGCCTTCTACAGCTAAAGCATTTATAAAATTGTTTGCATTAGGGTTCCAGGCAGTAGCATTAGCAGTAATAGCATCCAATGCAGCTATGTTATTTCGCGCCTCACCACCTATAAAGCTAAATTCTCCACCCACATATACCGTATTCCCCTCTACGGCCAAAGCGAAAACCTGATCATTAGCGTCTGGATCCCATAATGTAGCCTCTCCAAAAAATGACTCATCAAGTTCGAGTGCTGCAATATTGCTCCTCATTGTTGCACCAATGAAAGAAAAACTACCTCCGGCATAGACTGTAGTGTCTTCTATGGCTAATACACGGACAGAACTAACACCAACACCTCCGGCATTAGGATTCCAAAAAGTAGGAGTACCGGTAGTTGCGTCCAAAGCGGCTATATAAGTTCGTGCATCCCCTCCAATCGAAGTGAACAGCCCTCCTGCATAAATAATGTTATCATCTATAGCCAGGGCACGCACGGTATTATTGGCTCCGGGATTCCAGGCAGTAGCATTGCCTGTATTTATATCAAGTGCTGCTATATTGCTTCGCGCTGCTCCACCAATGTTACCAAATGAACCACCTGCATAAACTGTACTACCGTCTGTAGCTAAGGCATAAATTAAACCGGTAACATTTGGATCCCAAGCGGTAGCTAAGCCGGTATTTACATCCAGAGCAGCTATTCGATTTCTTGATTCTCCACCAATAGATGCGAAAGCACCTCCTGCATAAACAGTGCTACCGCTTACTGCAATTGTCCAGACAGTACTGCCGGCATTTGGATTCCAGTTGGTGGGGGCGCCGGTGGTCGCATCTAAGGCTGCTATATTATTGCGAGTCTGCTCGCCTATATTTGTGAATTCACCACCTGCATAGACCATGCTACCCGTTACTGTAAGTGTCCAGACATTATCATTAGCATTTGGATTCCAGGCGGTGGCATTGCCGGTGATCGCATCTAAGGCTGCTATACGATTTCTTGATTCTCCACCAATACTTGTGAACTGTCCTCCTACATAGACTATATTGCCACTAACTGCAATGTCTCTGACAATATTATTAGCATTCGGGTTCCAGATAGTTGCATTGCCGGTAGTGGTATCCAGTGCGGCTATGCGATTGCGTGACTCTCCACCTATACCTGTAAAATCACCACCCGCATAGACCGTACTTCCACTCACCGCTAAAGCACGAACAGGTTGACTGGCATCCGGATCCCAAGCGGTGGCATTGCCAGCGGCAACATCTATGGCTGCTATACGATTGCGTGACGCACCACCTATGTTCGTAAAATCACCCCCTACATAGATGATGCTACCGTTCAACGCTAAAGCGCGTACAGTGTTATTGGCATTGGGGTTCCAAGGATGCAAACTGCCATCAGCATTGATTCGTGCTATTCTGTTACGAGGCTGATCCCCAACTTCGGTAAACTCGCCCCCAATATACCACCCCCACTGCCATCAGGTATAGATGTATGCACCTCAGCGTTTGGGTTTAAGAAAGTGATGTCAGGAATGCCGGAAGATGCGCTGATACTAGCACCATATGGCTCAGAAGATGGGGCTATCGAACTAAAAATTCCGCCTAAGTACACCGTATTACCATCCCTTACCACTGCGTTTACAGTGCCGTCTGGCTGCCACCAATGCTCCTGAAGATAAGCCGTATTTTGAGCAACAATATCAACTGTTATTGTTAACATAATAAAGTAAAAAATAAAAAATACTTTAAGTGAAAGTTTGAAAAAATAAGTTTTCATAATCAAGAGGTTTAATTAATGAAAAATCACATCATTTATATGGAGTATTAAATATCTTCTTGCTAATAGCTTTTATATAAATTCGGACATAAGATGAGCTAATCATAACTGTAAATAACTCTTCAGTAACACACTACATAATAATACAATTATAAATAAAAAATACTGTTTATCCAATATCTAATTCAAATTTTCATACCACACTTATACAATTTGTCAATGTTTAAAATATTTTCAAGAGATAAAAAATTCAGGAAAATTTTAGTAGATACGGATTTAGATCGCAATCAAAAAGTTTTTTTTACTGGTCGTTTTAGATATTTTTAATTTTTTAGACACTATCCCTAAATGTGCATTACATTCTAAGCAAAAAATTCTCATTAATTTTAAGTTAGATTGATAAGGAGCAATTTCTTTAAGTCAACAATAATTACCTTTCATGATTTGCATATTTTCTCACATAAAAAAGCGGAACATCCAATAAAGGACATCCCGCTTTTTATTTTTATTTTTTAACTTAATACAAGTAGAAAAGAATCAATTTGATTAAAATTTAACCCTAACCGGTAATTTTTTTCTTAAACTCATCGATTAAATATGTCAACTGAACAGAAACCTCATCTACTCTTTTCTCAGCGTTTTCTAAATTTTGCTCATTCTTAAAATCAATCTCCATGTTTAAGATTAAATCGGTTGTTGGTTCAGCACCAATGGTAACTATAGAACCTTTGAGCTTGTGTGCCCTTGCACCGGCAGTTGACCATTCTTTTTTAGTTACAGCCTCTTTTAACTCTTTAAAGGTCTGTGGCACAGTCTCTATAAAAAGCCCCAGAATCTGATTCATCATTTCCGAATCACCACCGGTAATTTCGCTTATATTTTCTAAATTGTAGTTTACCATACTTTTTTGATTAAGAGACTTATCATCTTTAACTTTTCTTTTCGTTTGATAGTCTTTCATAAGACTTTCTTCTTTAGATACTTTCTTTGATTTTTTACGAGATGCCGGTGTCAAAGTTTCAGAAATTAATTTAATGAGATCCTTTTCTTTGAAGGGTTTAGACAAATAATTATTCATGCCTGCACTTAGACAACTGTATTTCTGACCTTCAAAAGCATTAGCAGTAAGAGCAATAGCCGGCACTAACGCTTTCTTTTTATCAGACATCTTTCGTATTTTTTTAATGAGCTGCAAACCTGTCAATCCCGGCATTTCAATATCTAAAAGTAACAAATCAAACTTTTTCTCATTATACATTTCCCATGCCATGAGACCATTATCTGCCAATTCATAATCTATATTCCAACTTTCTAAAATAGAGCGAATTAAATACTGATTTACAGTATTGTCTTCAGCTACCAAAACTTTTGCATTTTTAATTATATGAGAATAATCTATTTCCTCAATTTTAATGGCATTACTTTTTACTAAATTATCTTTTACCAAAGAAAATGGTATTTGAAAAGTAAATGTACTTCCTTCATTTAGTTTACTTTCAGCCTTTATACTTCCATTTTGCAATTCCAAAAGCTTTTTACATATCGACAGACCTAAGCCCGTTCCTGTAAATCCGTGATTTTTCACCTGATTGAAGCTTTCAAAAATTGATTTCAATTTCGTTTTTGGTATTCCAATTCCGGTATCTTTTACAGTAAATTCCAAATTTATTTTCCCTGCACTTGTTTTTAATGGTTTACAGACTAATTCAATTGAACCTTTGTTAGTAAACTTAATAGCATTATTAATCAAGTTTATAATTACCTGCCCTAACCTATGCGGATCTCCTTTCAAACATAATGCCTCATCACAAAAATTCGTAAGTTTTAATTCAATTCCTTTAGCTGATGCTTTGTAATAAAAAGGCTTTAAATTTTTCTGAATAGTTTGAGCTAAATTAAAAGGAATCTCTTCCAAATTAAATTTACCGGATTCAATTTTTGCCAAATCCAGAATGTCATTGATGATTACCAAAAGGTTATCTCCTGAGTTTTGGATTACTTCCAGATATTCTCTTTGCTGCTTATCAAGATTTGTTTTTTCTAAAAGTGAGGATAAACCTAATATCCCATTTAATGGTGTTCTGATTTCATGGCTCATATTAGCCAAAAACAACTCTTTGGCTTTAGCCGTATCCTCAGCCTTTTGCTTTGCTGTTTTAAGATGTTTTTCTATTAAAATTTGCTCTGTAAAATCAATAGCAACGGTATTATATACCGGATTTTCATCACTACCCCTTACTTTAAAAACATGATATCTCAAATAAATTGGGGTACCATTTCTATGTAAAACTTTAAAGATACCTATAAGGCTTTTTTTCTTTTTTAAATTCTTTAAATAATTTTTAAAATCGCTTTTATGATAGTCAGGCAAGAAATATGAAATTTTCTTACCAATAACTTCTTCCTGATTATAACCGATTTTTTTCTCAAAATAAGGATTCACACTTATGAAACGTCCTTCTGAATCATGAGTAGCTATTATAGCCTGGCTGTAATTAATGAGATCTTTATATTGCTGGTCAGATTTTAATAAAGCAATTTCTGATAGTTTTTGCTGAGTGATATCCCTTGTGGAGCTTTGTAATTTCAATATCCTTCCGAAATTATCTTTTATAGCTTTTGTATAAGTTTCTACCCAAATATATGCCCCGTCTTTTTTTCTTAGCCTGTATTGAAATGTATTTTCAAAAATACCCTTTCTTTTATTTTTTCTGGCCTCGTTTTTTACCTTTTCAACGTCCTCGGGATGAACCATCTCATAAGGTGATGTATTTTCTAATTCACTGGATTTAAACCCCAGCATATCTTCACATGCCTTGGATAAATAAATATAATCTCCATTGGACTCATGTAAACAAATTAAATCACGACTGTATTGAGATAGCAATTTATACAGCTCTTTTTGTTTATTTAACTCATTTAAATTGTTTTTAATCTCTGTTACTTCCCGACAACTAATAACAATTCCGTTTATCAAAGGGTCTGCAGTTCTATCTTCAATTTTTAACTCTACATAAAAGTTTTTTTCGGAGGTGTCCGGACATATCCTAAACAAGTTACATTCTGGTTGAACATCCGGATTTGCAAATATTTGAAGAAATCGAACCTTATCATTTTCGTGTATTATGTCAACAAAAGGTTTCGCAATCAGTTCCTCTTCATTCAATCTCATTAATTCATTAACTCCGGAGCTTAGAAATAAAATCTTCCCTTCTTTATCAACTATAGTAAGAAAATCTTTAAAATTTGAAAGTAAGTACTTTAGTTTAGCGTCTTGCTCTTTGACTATATAACTTTTTGTAACTTTTTTAGTCAGATTATTGATGTTAGTAATGATGAAATTAGTGTTCTGTATTGAAACAGATTTATAGTTCAATTCAAAATTGACTTTACCTCCTTCAAATTCAAGCTCATGAATAACTTTAACTGCTTCGCCTTGCTTAATATTTTCAACTATTTTATCCCAATCAGCTCGTTTATACAGATTATTCGTCATCTGCGTTTCATCTACTTGCGGAAAAACTTCTGAAACTATGTTAAAAGCAGCCGGATTAAAATATAATACTTCATTTTTAGAATTAACTACCTGTATACCTTCTCCCAGGAAACCATATATTTCATTAAAATATTCCTCAAGCTTAGGTGCCAATACATTATCTAAATATTGATTACATGATATAACTATATAATCGTCTCCGGTATGTAACTTTTTTACATTTACTTTATGAAAGTATCCGTCAAATGAATTTAAAAGATAAGTCTCCCCATCTTTCCATTCAAAAGCTGAGGACTCGCTTTCAGATATTTTCGGGAATACATCCGATAAATAAATTTCATGTTGTGAATGTGCTAGTGCTCCCCATTTTTCTTCGGCTTTTTCATTACAATAAAGCAGTAAACGACTTTTTTTATCAAAAATTAATATTGGATTTTCAAAAGGCTGATATTGCTTCAGCAGCTCATCAAATACTTTATCGGCATTAGCTTGTACTGTGATATCTATAGATATAAAAACATTCCTTTTAAAATCCATGTCATCTTCTACAAAAAAGCAGTATGTTTTAATTATTCTTTCCTGTGCATTTAAATTTTCAACTGATGACTCCTGTATTGCAACCTGAAAAGGGGTTTTATGTAATTTATTAAATACTTTTTCATCAATTTTAAAAATTTCTTTAAAAGAGAATGGGGTCGCATTAGCAAATATATCATTTTCATCCAGCCCTAAAAAGTCTGTTAATTTTTTATTTGAGTATTTGCAAACTCCATTTTCATCGGTAATACAAATCATCAAATTGTCTTCCACTAACCATTTGAAATCAACCTCATTTTTGATTAAGCATTCAATCACACGGCGTAATTCTTCATTTGGAACGACTTTCCACATATCTCTTTTACGCAGTTTTCGTTTGAGAGCTTTACTCTTCATTTGCTTTGATTTAGCATCATGGTTAATTAATTTATCAGTTAAATGTCTTTCATGTACATTACACTGATTCAATAAATTCGGATTTTGATTTTTTTCAGATAAAAAAATGTCCCAAAAATTCTTAAAAACAAGTGATAATAACATTGTAGTTTTGTTGATAGCGTTTTATACGTGAAATAGACTGAGTAGTTAGAGAAATCTCGTCTTTTTATTAATTTTTTTTTATCTTAACAGACAAATTCAAGCATGAAAAGCAATATTAAAAAAAATTATGTTTTAGGAAGGGTTGATAAAATTGACTTACCGGATTTAGAACTTTTTGATTTAGATGCAAAAATTGATACCGGAGCTTACAGTTCTTCCATTCATTGTCATAATATTGAAATTGAAAAAGTTAATGGAAAAGAAATCTTAAAATGTAACTTATTGGATCCCAAACATCCTGTTTATAATGAAAAAGTTTTTCGTTTTGATGATTTTACCAGAACCAGGGTTAAAAGTTCAAATGGTCAGGTTCAAAAAAGGTTTTTAATCAGAACAGACATTTTACTGTTTGGCAACCGATTTTCCACCGATTTTACATTAAATGATCGTCAGGAAATGAAATACCCTATTTTACTTGGCAGAAAATTACTTAGACAAGGGTTTGTTGTTGACGTTAAACAATTCAACCGAAGTTTCAGAAGGAAAAGTAAATTAGAGGCTGACAATAAATAGTTTTCTACCCGAGATATTGCCTCAAGGCTTTACTCTTTGTAGCCTTTTTAAGTCTTCTGATAGCTTTTTCTTTAATTTGCCGAACTCTTTCTCTAGTGAGGCCATATATTTTACCAATTTCCTCAAGTGTATGTCCGGGTCCTCCATCTAATCCATAATAGATACAAACTATCTGAGCGTCACGCTCAGACAAGATACTCATGGCTGATTTTATTTCATTTTTTAATGAATCGCGAGACATATTCTGTTCAGTTTCTGAAATGTCATTGCAGGGAACTCTGTCTTTCAAACTGCCTGAATCTTCATCATTTTCAAAAGCAGGCGCATCAAAAGATACATGTTTTCCTACTGAAGCCATTAAATCATGGATTTCAGATTTAGTAATTTGCAGTATTTCCTCTAATTCTTCATCGGTGGGTTCTCTTTGAAATTCCTGCTCAAAATCATTCATAACATTTTTGATTTTGTTAACAGACACCATTTTATTTACCGGCAACCGAATGATTCTGGCCTGCTCTACCAATGATTGCAAAATAGATTGACGAATCCACCAAACAGCATAAGAAATAAATTTAAAGCCTTTACTTTCATCAAACTTTTGCGCAGCTTTAATTAATCCCAGGTTGCCCTCATTAATCAAATCACTTAGGGGAAGTCCCTGATTTTGATATTGTTTTGCAACAGATACGACAAAACGCAAGTTTGCCTTCGTTAGCATTTCAAGTGCTGCAGCATCACCCTTCTTTATTCGTTTTGCTAAAGCAACCTCTTCTTCTGATGTTAAAAGTTCTGTTTTGGCTATTTCCTGAAAATATTTCTCTAATAAAGGGCTATCCCTGTTAGTTATCTGTGTTGTAAGTCTTAATTGTTTCATCCTTCGTTGTTAATGGATTTTTCATTACTAAATCAAGCATTTTTAAAGTGCCTGATTTTACGAAGGATTCAGTCAAAAGTTACATTTTGTAATTAGTTCAGATTTTTTATAATGGTGGCGTAGAGAGATATAGAGATTACATTTGATTCTTTTCCCACTCGTTTGTTTTTTGTGCCAGCTTTTCACAAAATTCTTTCATATCTGCCATTACATAAGGATTTCCGGTGGCTTTATGAAAACTTTCAGCTGATGTGACTAAAGTCTGCAAAAAATGGGTCCGCATCTCGTCAACACGCATTTCTTTTGTCCATAAGTCTAAACGCAGGGTGTTATTTTCTTTTGCGTCCCAAATAGAAAGCATAACCGATTTGGTGTCTTTAAATTCGTTTTGTTCATCAGGAAAAGTATTCCAACTTATTTTTTCCGGTATATTTTTATCATCTAATTCAACTTTAAAGATGATTTCAGATTTTTTGTCTTTTTGCATAAGAGGTTTTTGTTTTTATGAGCGCTTCCACCAAATTTTTGCGTTTTGAATTAATTCTTGTTGAGTTGTTTCTCCTTTATCTTGTTTGTAGGCTGCTTCCATTTCTTCAATAAATTCATCTAATTCCTTATCAGGATTTGCCTTATATTCCAAAGCACGCTCTTGAATATGAGCCGGTCGCGGCCCCCAGGTTCCCAGAACCTTAAAGTCAGATTTACGAAGGCATACAAGTTTAGGAATTGATCTGGATTTATCCGTCAGAAAATTATCAAACAAAACCGGATATTCTTCCCTGAATAAAATTTTCAGGTCAATTTTATCAGAATAATCAGCTACTTTCTTTATAGCCGGCAAAATGTGTGATGAATCGTCAGACCATGCCTCAGAAAAAACTATCCAAATCCACTCAACATTTAAATCATCTAAAAACTCTTCAGCGGAAGAAATTAATTCTATATTTTCTTCTCCCCATTTCATACGGTCTATATTCTTTAGTGTGTTCTTTACTAAAGCTCCCGACTGATTGGGGCCTGAAGTCCTGTTTTTACTGACTAATTCTATAACTCTGTTTTTATAATCAGCATAAGTCAATCCCTGATCTATATGTCTTTGCTTAAATACACTCATTATTCAATGTTTTTTTGCAAAGTTAATGACTTATGACAAATTTTTTGAGGCAGAGGCTATAAATAGTTTCACTTTATAAAAATCGAGCTGAATTGTAAAAAGCTTTGGAAAAAGTAAAGAAATTAATCTGTTAAATCATCCCACACAAAGCCCGGATCCTGAAAGGGGTTTTTAAAGTCCGGATTGTTCAAAAATTCATGATCGGTTAATGTGAGCAAAAAGGCATGTAAATCATTTTTTTCATTCTGTGTAAGCTGAACGCCTCCCTGAAAGAAAAACTCCATTAAGGGATCTACATTAGGCGAGTTTTTTAATCCACTACTGTAAAATTCTATAACTTCCATTAATGTGGCAAATTCACCATTATGCATAAAAGGTCCGCTGACTTCTGTATTTCTCAATGTAGGTGTTTTAAACTTTCCGTTATCCAGCGGATTTCCTGTTACAGCTCCCCTGCCTAAATCATTAAAGTCATTTAAAGAAGAAGCTTCCTGCAAAGCATTATTATGAAATAAGTTATCTGTGAATAAAATATTCCCATGACAATGAAAACAATCCGCATCTTCACTGAAAAACATGTCGAAACCGTTCAACTCTGCATTTGTAAAAAAGGCTTCATTACGCTGAACTTTATCAAATTTGGAATTGCCTGAAATAAACGTTCTCAAAAACTGTGCGATTGCTTTGGCTGTAAGTTCCGGAGTTATTTCAGTTTCATCAAAGGCTTCCCTGAAAAGCTGAGGGTAATAATTATGATTCATCAGGCGGTCAACTGCATCAGTCCAGGATAAATTCATTTCAATCGGATCGGGAACAGGTTTTAAAATCTGATCTTCCAGTGTTGGTGACCGGCCATCCCAGAAAAAGTGCGTGTTAAAACCGATATTAGCTAAAGACATAGATGTGCGTGTACCTTCTATTCCCTGCACACCTGTACTGAATTTATTTCCGCTGTCTGTAAAATTAAAACTTTGATTGTGACAACCGGCACAGGAAAGAGTAGAATCTAAAGAAAGTATCGGATCATAAAAAAGCAATCTCCCTAATAAAATTCCTTCTTCAGTAAGTTGGTTATCCTGAGGTATCACCATTTCCGGGAAATTAGACGGCATATCAAGTGTAACCGGGGTGGGGTTATATACAAATGAATCCTTGGGGTCATCTTTAGGCGGTTCCGGCGGATCTTTTTTACACGCTTTAAAAGCAAAAATTAATGCGAAAAAAAAAGTAATAACAGCGAGCTTTTTCATAATCTATCAAACATTTTGTTAATGAAAAAAGTTTCTTTCAATTAGACCCCGTCATCTAAAACTAATAAAAATTTTACCAAAGCACTTTTATCTTCCTCAGATAAATTCAAAGGTCTGATTCGGCTATCCTGATTCACATGTCCGGAACCTCCTGAGTTATAATGATTAACAACCTCTTCAAGCGTAGCTAAACTACCATCATGCATATATGGGGCTGTTAGGGATACATTTCTTAAAGATGGGGTTACAAATCGCCCCTCATCATCCGGATTTAATGTAATGCGCATTCTGCCATTATCTGCATATACATCATATAAGCCATTATTATGAAACTTTTGATCGGTAAGCAAAAAACCTGTATGGCAGGACCCACAATTTGCTTCTCCGAAAAAAATTAGCATTCCCTTCTTTTCCATTTTACTTAAAATCTGTTCATCACCGCTTTGCAGGTATTGATCATAACGACTGTTTCCCCCTATTAAAGTTCTCTGAAAAGCAGCTAATGAACGGGTTAGAACGAAAGGGTCCGGTTCACGACCAAAAGCTTTTTTACTGAGCGTTACATATTTTTCAATTTTTTTTAGTCTTTCAATAACTTCCGGAACACTAAAATCCATTTCAGCTGAGTCGCTAATTGGTGCTAAAGCCTGAAGTTCTAATGTCGGAACTCCTCCATCTTTAAAAAAAGACGTTCTGTATGCTGTATTTATCAAAGTTGGCGAATTACGCATGGAAAGTCTGCCATGAATCCCTATACTTTTTGGCAAGGCGTCTGTAAATTTTTTTTCCGGCAAGTGACAAGATGCACACGAAACAGTTGAATCTCTTGACAAAATAGGATCAAAAAAAAGCATCTCCCCCAGTTTTACACGGTCTTTTGTAAGGGGGTTATCTTCCGGAATTATAGGTTGCGGAAAACCCCAGGGCAAATCAAGCTTATACATTTCCGGAAATTCTTTTATTTCTTCCTTTCCGCAAGAAACCAAAAGCAACAGAACTGATAAAAAAAAGTAAACTACATTGCGATACATACTTATATGATGACTATTCCACAGAGATAGAAGAAACCAAATTATTAACAACTCTCTCCGCTAACTCAAAGTTATTTAACGTATGTGTTGAGTTTTCTGTTGCAAAATCTAACATATCATCAGGGTTTTCAAGTATTTTGTCCATGTCAAACTCTAAACGAATTTTATTATCTGCATCAGCTGTGAAATCTTTTAACACTGGAAAAGTTAATACCACTTCCCTGTATAAATCCTCCAGACCTGTATGATATAATAAAGCCCGGTTATAACTAGAACTTTGCCCGGGGTCAGTATTTACTCTACCCTCTATTTTGGTAAAAATATAACCGGTATTCCAGTCCCAATGTGTGCCATGATAAATGCTTAACGGATGTTCCTGCGGATATTGAGCCGGATCGGAGAAATTTTTATCCTCACCTACTCCTATTCCAAACGATATGCTGTTGTATGCTCCTTTGGGAACCTCAAAGTTAAATTTTACACCGGAATTATCATCTGACATATGTGCATCATTGAACTTAACGAGCATAACATCACTTAAAAGAACCTTATTTTCATCTATATCTATCAAATAAATATCGTGAAAATAACTCATAAACATCTCTAACTGATAGGGATATCCGAGTGGGTGCATATATTGATTAAAAAGGATTAAGTTTTCTTCTCCCTTTACAGCTTTAAATTCAATAGTTATATTTGCTTTTAGCTCTTTATAGGGGTCTTCCGACTTGTCTTTTTTACATGAGTTAAAAGATATAACGAAAAAGGATCCGAAAAATAATAAGGTTATAAATTGTTTAAATAAATTTTTCATTCGATTATTTTATGTTTAAAAAGAAGATGCTAAATTATCTGTAAAGAGATAATGCATACTAACCTTTAAACATATTCTGTGCATATAAAATTCAAAATGAGTTACTTTTTTGCTTTTAAATAAAAAGCTTTATTGAAGTTATCACTAAAAAGAATAGCATTTTGAATAGCAATTTCTCCTGAAATAGCCATTACTATTGGGTTATTTGCAACCTGAATGCCATCGAAAAGTTTATTAATATCTAATTTAATATTTATATTAGCATTCTGTTCGGCATAAAGATTTGAATTCAGCAAAACAGATACTTGCTCATACAGCATATCGGTTCCAATATGATATGCTAAATCCTGATTAAGTTCAGCATTCGGGGGAATAGTATTATCAATCCTCCCTTCCAGTTTAAAAAATATATATCCCGGATTAATCTCCCAGTGCATACTTGGAGACTGATATCCTAAAGGATGTCCATGTGAGTATTCAGCCGGATTTATATGATTTAAGTGCTCCGGAACTCCCACATTAAATAGAATCTCATTATATGAAGCTATCGGCAATTCAAATGAGCCGGCAATATTGTCATTAGGGTCAATTAAAAATACCTTATCTGAAAAATGAATGGTATCATTATTAGAAGACACAAACTTAAAATCAGATAAATAATACCGAAGAAAGGTAAACTTTACAAAACGTGCATCGAGCATATAATATTCACGACCGTACTCAAATTTGTCATTATTAACAAAGTGGTGGAATTTAAGCTGTAGATTTATTAGGTTTTTATTCTCATCGTATATACAACAATCATCACAGGCACTACCTCCGGCAGGGTGAAAATTTTCAGCATCCGGGTCGTGGCAACTTTCTTTATTGCAAGCAGAAAGCAATACGAGTAAGATTAAAAAAAGGAATGGACACTTATGCATAATAGCTTTATAAACTTTTGTAAAGTTAAGCATTATTCGTTTTCTGTAACATAAAGTTACAACATCATTTGCTTTTTACTTATTTGTAGCGCTGAGAGTTTCGCAAGACGCAAGAAAGAAAAATGGAAAAATTATGATGGAAAATATGCTTCGCAAGACCCAAGAGCCCAAATTCCAAGAATACCAAGACCCAAGGGAGAAAGTAGGCAGCGGTAGTAGGCACTATGAAAGACCCAAGCCCAAAGTAGACCAAGACCCAAATTCCAAGAACTCAAAAATTTAAGGAGGGTAATTTTTTTGCGCACTCATAAAAGGGAAAACCTAAAAAATCCGTCATTATGAAATAATCCTTGAATAACCCGCAAGGTTTTTGTTTTTTCAATTGCATCTGAATTCACTAACAATAAAATTCATTATGAAAGTAAACCTTGCGGGTTTATCCCGGAACCAAGACCCAAGAGAGAGAAATGGAAAAATTATGATGGAAAATGCGCTTCGCAAGTCCCAAGAACCGAAATTCCAAGAAGACCAAGACCCAAATTACAAATTTCTAGAAAATCCAGTTTTATAGGGTGAAAATGGAAAATTGATGATGGAAAATGGAAAATGTGGGGGGAGCTCCCTGAAATCAGTTGTCACTCTTAGTGGCAGCGAAGAGTCTCTGTATTAATCTGGAGACCGCATTCGCTCCGCGTCTCGCGAGCGTAAGTATTGAACAGCCTCCGGCTGGCATTCATTGTTCCATGGCTATTTCTTAAGTTAGATTTTTCATAATTTCAAGTCCGCTGACTTCGGCTCCGCTCAGCCACCTGTCTACCCATTAATTAACAGGTTCAATGGAAATACGGAAATGCTCCCTAACGTCAGCATGACAGAAAGAAGAATGGCTTTTCTTTTTTATTAAAAACCTTAAACTAAAAGTTTTTCCCCAATCAATAGACAAAGGATTCTCAAGGAAGTTAGTTGATTCATGTATATTGTCTAACTTTGGCTTTCAAAAAAGAGATTTCCGGACTCAGATATACTACAACCAAATCTAAAAATGAAAAACAAAAAAATACTTGAGAATTTTAAAAAGACCATTTTAACCTATGAACAAAAGTTAAACAGTCTTTCTGAGGAAGAGCTCCGCATTAAACCAAATGAAAATGAGTGGTCGGCAGGACAGGTATATTCACACGTGATTATGGCTCATAATTTTTTGTTTATTAACAGCTTAAAAAAATGCCTGAGCGAAAAAGCAGAGGCTACTAAATTAGGGAAAAATACAAGCGGTAAACTTGTTTACTTTTTAGGCGGATTACCTCCGGGCAAATATAAAATGCCTAAATCAGTAGGGATGGAACCCCCTCAGCCCGAAAGTAAAGAACATATTTTCATGATGCTGAAAAAAATGCAAGAATCCATGGAAGAACTGCTCCCGGATGTAGACACATCTGAAAAAGATAAGAAAGCAAAACACCCTGCCTTTGGAATGTTAAATGCAAAAGAATGGTATCACGCAGCAGAAATGCATGCAAAACACCACCTTAAGCAAATTAAACGTATAGAAAAAGCAATTTCAAAAAAAGTTTAGCTAATCCCTATTCTATCTACTAAGGAATCCATTTAATATTTGAAAAGTCCGGTTTACGCTTTTCTAAAAATGCATTTCTGCCTTCTTTAGCTTCATCCGTCATATAAGCAAGTCGGGTAGCTTCTCCGGCAAAAACCTGCTGACCGACCATGCCGTCATCCGTTGCATTAAAAGCAAATTTTAACATCTTAATTGATGTAGGCGATTTTTGAAGAATCTCTCTGCCCCACTGATAAGCAGTGTCTTCTAATTCACTGTGAGGAATCACTGCATTCACCATGCCCATTTCAAAAGCTTCACGGGCAGAATAATTTCTACCTAAAAAGAAAATCTCCCGGGCTCTTTTCTGGCCAACCATTTTTGCTAAATAAGCAGAACCATAACCCCCGTCAAAGCTGGTAACATCCGCATCTGTCTGCTTAAAAATAGCATGCTCTTCACTGGCCAGAGTAAGGTCACAAACCACATGAAGACTATGTCCTCCACCTACTGCCCAGCCGGGCACTACAGCTATTACAACTTTTGGCATAAACCGAATCAATCGCTGAACTTCTAAAATATTTAAGCGAGGCATGCCATCTTCACCTACATATCCCTGATGACCTCTTACACTTTGATCCCCTCCACTGCAAAATGCATATTTTCCGTCTTTTTTTGAAGGTCCTTCTCCGCTAAATAACACCACCCCAATAGAAGTATCTTCCCTTGCATCTAAAAAAGCCTCAAACAATTCAGATACTGTCTTTGGCCTGAATGCATTTCTCAAATCCGGCCGGTTAAAGGCTATGCGGGCTACTCCATTACACTTTTTATAGGTAATGTCTTCGTAGTCTTTTACTTTTATCCAATCTGGTTTTTCCATTTTTTTTGCCGTGAAATTACAACTTTCAATGCATGCTTACCAAAAATTATTATAAAAATCAGACTTTAACAAGACTTCCAAATTCGAATTTTTAAATAGAAGTGATTTAAAAGATTGCAAAAAACTGTCTGCATTTATCTCAAAGCTTACTTAATTTGCATTTATTAATTGGTTTTAATTCAAATGATTGATAATTTAGAGCTTGTTTATTCATACTTAAATACATTTTATATGTTTTTGACACTACTATCTAATTTAATCTTAACTATTGATATACTTTTTGCTCAAAGACCGGAAGGGATTCCTTATGATACCGGTCCCGTTGAGTTTTTAAGCTCTCCTTTTAATATAATTGTGTTTATTGTACTGCCCATTTTGCTAATCCTCTTTTATATATGGTGGATAAGAAAGAAAAAACAAGAGGCAAAAGAAGAGGAAGAAGAAAGAAAGAAAAATGAATAATTTTTAACTAAAAAAAGATTTAAAACTCCCCGCTGAAATCAAATGCTTATGAAGCAAATACTGACTTTTCTTTTCCTGACAAATGCATTTTTTGTACTTTCAAATAATCCCGTTAACCTTTATGAACATGAGCCTTCAGAGTCATTTGACAACATTTACTCAAAAATGTTGTTTGGAGACAATGAATTGGTTAATAGTTTTATAATTTACATAAATGAAAGCGTTCCGGAACATTTTCATCAATTTCACAGCGAACATGTGTTAATTATAGAAGGGAGTGGTATTTTTAAGATTGATAATGAATTATTCCATGCAAAAGCAGGAGATTTGTTTTTTTTACCTAAAAAAGTATCGCACGGATTTACGGTAACAGAAGGACCAGTGAAAGCACTTTCAATACAAGCGCCTTATTTTGACGGGACTGACAGAATTTTAACAGAATAAAAAATATTTTAACTATGAATTACAATAGATTAGGCAATAGCGGATTATTAGTCAGTGAGTTATCCCTGGGTTCCTGGGTAACTTTTGGAAGTCAGGTCGATGATAAATTGGCCGATGAAATGATGTCATATGCCTACGATAATGGGATTAACTTTTTTGATAATGCGGAAGTATATGCTCAGGGACAGTCAGAAATAGTGATGGGCAAAGTCTTAAAGAAAAAAAAGTGGGACAGAAGTACTTATCTTGTTTCTAGTAAAGTTTTTTGGGGAGGTGACAAACCCAATCAAAAAGGTTTGAGCAGAAAGCACGTTACCGAAGGCTGTAATGCAGCTTTAAAAAGACTACAGGTCGATTATTTGGATTTATTTTATTGCCATCGTCCGGACAGGAATACTCCCATAGAAGAAACTGTATGGACCATGCATAATCTAATTTGCAGCGGTAAAATTCTTTACTGGGGCACCTCAGAGTGGTCTGCTCAGGAAATTACGGCTGCCCATGCTTTTGCCATGCGTAATAATTTGATTGGTCCTGTTATGGAGCAACCTCAGTACAATATGTTTCACCGCGATAGAGTAGAGCTGGAATATAAAAGAGTTTATAAGGATTTTGGTTTGGGAACAACTATCTGGAGTCCTTTAGCCTCAGGACTTTTAACCGGAAAATACAATAAAAAAAGCGATGCAAAAAGTGGACGTTTAAATATGAAAGGTTACGAGTGGTTAAAAGAAAAAACACTAAATGAAGAAAAGCTTCAAAAAGTTGAAAAACTTCAAAAGTTGGCCAAAAAGCTAAATATCAGCCTTACACATCTGGCGCTTATCTGGTGTTTAAAAAATGAAAATGTAAGTACGGTAATTTTGGGGGCTTCAAAAATTGAACAACTCAAAGAAAATATGAATTGTCTGCAACATAAAGAAAAACTTACCGACAAAGTATTATTTTCAATAGAGGAAATACTGCAAAACAAACCTGAACAAGATTGGTTTTAATGCCTTTTAATCTAAGTCTGTGTGAATGTATTTGCTCAAAAGTTTAAGCCATGAATGTCGAAACGTGGTTTAAATCAAAGAGGTGGACTCCCCTGCCCTTTCAAGAAAATTGCTGGGACTCCTATGATAAATTTGATAATTGCTTACTAAACGCACCTACCGGCAGCGGAAAAACATATGCTGTATTTTGGGCGTGGTTAAGCAGCCATTTATCTAATCAAAATAAAATCAGTAATGATAAGGGATTCAGGTTAATTTGGATAAGTCCTTTAAGAGCTCTATCACATGAAATAGAATTATCAATTCAGCAAGTGTTAACGGATTTGGAATTGCCCTATAAGGTAATGTGCAGAACCGGTGACAGTAGTTCTGCCGAAAGACGTAAAATTCTAACTGACAGCCCTCAAATTTTAGTTACTACTCCTGAAAGCCTGCATTTAATGCTTTCTAACAAAAACAGCCGTAGCTTATTCAACAAGCTGGAATGTATAGTTGCAGATGAGTGGCACGAACTTATGGGGAGCAAAAGAGGCACTATGACAGAGCTTGCTTTTGCAAAATTAAAGGACATTCGTCCGAATATTAAGTGTTGGGGAATTTCTGCTACCATCGGCAATTTAGGAGAAGCTTTAGAAGTCTTAGCAGGAAACAATAAAGCAAAGAAAAATATAATCATACAGTCGGATATTAAGCGGGAAACGGAAATTATCTCTGTCTATCCTGACGAAGCGGAAGCATATCCATCAGCCGGGCATTCAGGAATTAAACTGAGTCAAAAAGTCATTGATCTAATCCATCAGCATAAAACAACTCTTATCTTCACAAATACCCGTGCTCAGGCTGAAATTTGGTATCAGGAGCTTTTAAACAGGGATAAAAAGTTGATTGGCTTGATTGCTCTTCATCATGGAAGTTTGAGCCGCGAAGAAAGAAACTGGGTTGAAGAAGCTCTTCATAATGAGAAACTAAAAGCAGTAGTATGTACATCCAGTCTGGACTTGGGAGTAGATTTCAGACCGGTAGATAATGTGATTCAAACCGGCGGGCCTAAAGGGATTGCGCGTTTTCTTCAGCGGGCAGGCAGGAGTCGCCATCAACCATACCAAAAAGGAAAAATCTATTTTGTGCCTTCCAATAGTCTTGAGCTGATAGAAGCAGCAGCTCTCAGGTCTGCAATTAGTGAAATGAAAATAGAAAATAGAAATGTAGTTATTGAGCCCTATGATGTGTTGATGCAATTTTTAGTTACTCTCGGACTCAGCGAAGCTTTCAAAGCTGAAGAAGTTTATAAAATTGTTACCTCTGCTTATGCCTTTAAAAATCTTGATTTTGAAACGTTTAGGGAGATTATCTTTTATCTTGAAAAAGGCGGTAAAGTTTTAAATGAATATGATGAATACAAAAAACTGGAAAGAACTGCTGAAAATACTTATGCTATAAAAGACAAAAGAGTAGCTATGAGACATCGCATGCAAATAGGTGTCATTACCGAAAACTCACATATAAAGATACGATTTTTAAAAGGCGGATATCTCGGAAGTGTAGAAGAAAACTTTATCAGCCAGCTGAAAGCGGGAGATATTTTCAGGTTTTCCGGCAGAAGCCTTGAATTTGTAAAAATCAAAAACATGGAAGCCTTTGTAAGAAATGCCGGAAATAAAAAAGGAGTAGTTCCCAGATGGGCCGGAGGCAGGATGCCTTTAAGCTCTCAATTAGCAGATTTTATCAGTTTTAAACTTGAAAATTATAATAAGGGTGAAATAACAGACCCCGAAATAACCTTTTTAAAGCCTATATTGGAAAGACAAAAAAAGATTTCAGCCATTCCGTGCAAAAGTAGCTTTCTTATGGAATACTGCAAAACCAGAGAAGGTTTTCACCTTTTTGCCTATCCTTTTGAAGGTCGGATGGTACATGAGTCCATAGCTTTGTTGTTAGCCTGGAGAATCAGTCTGAAAAAAGCTATCAGCTTTTCGGTAGCCGTTAACGATTACGGATTGGAAATTTTATCTGATTTAGATTTTTATGAAATATTAGAAAGCAGTACCGATTTATTTTCAAGCTCTGACCTGACAGAAAACATGCAAAAAAGCATCAATGCTGCTGAAATTGCAAGAAGAAAATTTCGGTCTGTAGCTACTATTTGCGGCTGGCTTTTTAAAGGATACCCCGGAAAATCTAAAGCTACGAAACACCTTCAATCTTCCGCCTCTTTACTTTTTAATGTGTTTCATGATTATGACCCGGAAAATTTGATGCTAAAACAGGCTTATCGGGAAGCTTTTGATATACAAATTGAAGAAGATAGATTAAGGCAGGCTTTATTTCGAATTGAAAATATTCCTAATAAAATTGTGAAAATTAAAAAACCGGGTCCCTTTGCTTTTCCAATAATGGTTGACAGACTTAGAGAAAGTCTGAGCTCTGAAAAGCTGGAAGACCGTATAGAAAAAATGAGAGTTAGTTTTGAAAAAAATTAGCTGTTAAGTTGAGATATAACTGTTTTTTCAAATCAACTTATGGAGCATCCCGGCAAAAGTCAGTATATCCGGCATAGTAAAAATCAACGGACTCTTTCTGTTTTCCAGGTTGAGTTGTATTGTATTATCTTCCAGGGAAATAGTAATGTCTAAAAGTCTGTTCAAAGAATAACTGCGACTGCCGTCTGATAAAATAAATATTCTCTGATTGGTCAAAAAGATTTTTCCTTCCATATCAATGTCATACCCGATTTCTCTATAAATCACTCTGTCTTTTTGGTACTGCCTCAGTCTTTTTTCCTTGAGTAAACGCCCCTCTGATTCGTAATAGCATTCCTCCCCTTTTTTCAATTTCAATTCAGTTTGAATGACTTGCAGTTCGGAGTCAATAGTATCCCGTAATTTTATCATTGCCCGTATCATTTTCTTTTCTACAGCAATATCCTCATCCTTTAGATTCAGCGATTGCTGTAGTTTAACAAGATGTTGCTCCTCTTCTTCAGATATCATGTGGTCTTGTATCACTTCATTCAGAAAAATTGAAAAAACAAATACTTTTATATCTTTTTTATCCTTTGATGGCAAAGAAAGTTTCTTTTCTGTTAGTTGTAAATCTTCAGCAGAAATAAAATCCGGATCTTCATAGTATATCAGATTAATTGTCTTGTAAACATTGAAATGCAGCCAGTACTTTGCATGAAAATAAATCTTTTTAGCACTTACTTCATCCAATACTTTTGAAATATCATCTCTGTTTTCAAGTTTTTCAACTATTGCTTTAAATGTTTTATTTGCATTCTCGGCATTTACATATAAAAAAATATATGCTCCCATGAAACCAATGGAAAGAAATAAAGTCACAATTCCAAAGCCGGTTAAAAAAATCAACAAAAAAACAAGTGATAAGGCTAAAAGTGAAAATGATGCTCTTGGGATGGATGGTTCGGTCAGGACTTTCTGCTTTGATAAATCTAAAGAGACGTCATAAGTCAATCCGGTATCCACAAAAGTATTTACCTCTTGCCTTCCGTTTACTGTGCCCTCCTTACCGGACAAAAACTTTCCGCCTTTCACATATTCCCGATAGTACATCCCATGTCTTCCGCCGGCTACATAGGCTCCTTTAGGTCCAAGTCCAACCCTTGCTCCGGTAACCCCTGCCGAAACACCTAATCCCCCTTTGGACAGATTTAACCGGATGGGGCCAAATGAAAATGCTTTTCTTAAAAAAAATGACATAGAATCTAAATTTGTTTGAAATGCTTACAAAACTAATTAATTTGATTTCAGAACTAAATATTTAATATTTTTATACCAACTCAACTAAAATAACGGGCTGTTGTTTACATGCATATTTTACATAAAATAAATACTTTCGTACATGAAAAAGATAAAAACCCTGATTTTTACTTTCGTTTTAATACTGAATATTTCTATACATTCACCTTTAATTGGTAATAACATGAATTCTGAACTAAATGAAACCTATTCCTTAAAAAGTTATTCTTCCTATAATCTTTGGGCAAATGAAGAAGTTGTTAAATGGATGAAAACAGCGACTGAAGAACAGTTGCACAAGGAAATTGAGTCCAGTTTTAATTCCCTGATAAAAACAACTTTGCACATGTGGTTTGCTGAACACGGTTGGTTATCGACTTTAAACAACGAAAATTGGGGCCAACCGGAAAATCACAGTCCGGAAAGCTCATCAGCTGAGATTCTCAGAGGATTTATTGAAACCTCAAAGGCTTTTAAGACTTTTGTTCATGAATTAAATGAAGAGAATATGAATAAAACCTTAACAATCGGGCAAAATAAGAATACAGTGCATGTTCGAGATATAGTATTGCATGTATTTAATCATGCTACTTATCACCGGGGACAAATTATTACTTTGGGAAGACAGGCAGGGCTTGAAAACCCACCAAGAACGGATTATATTTACTTTATCAATTTACGTTAAACTCATCAGAACATAACTTCGATAAAAATTTCTCTGGGGTTTAGCAGCCATATATTCTGATATCCTTCAAGTGAGTATCCCTTCCCCGGAATAAACTTCATTTTCTGAGTTGTTTGATTTAGAAAATTTTCAGAAGCCGTCCGAATCATTAAAGAATCCGGTTTTGAATGAAAATCAGATAAGTAAACTTTCATTTCTTTTGTAGTAAGGTTTTCCTCTTTTGCCACATAATGTAAAAGTATATTTCCACCGGCAATATTAATTGTATCTATGCTGTATTTTCCAACGTAAGATGGTCTGTTGATGTCTGCTTCCGTGAAAATAAATAGTTCATTTTCCCAATTATCAATTTGTAAACGTTTAACTTCAACCGATCCGTTTAAACGAATTTCCTTTTCCACTTCCGGATTTCTTGTTATTAAGTCTTCAGTTACTTCTTTCATCAAACTTCTTATATCATAATGAGGTAGAGTCGCGTCTTCATCAAAATCACCCTCAGTGCAACCCGTAAACAGGGTTAAAAGCATTACACTTAAAAGCGAATATTTTAAAAAACTTTTTTTGGTAAGCATCATGAGGTTGTATTAAATTATTTTGCGGAAGTCAGTAATACATCTCCCGTCATTTCTTCAGGCGGTTCAATACCCATACAATACAAAATTGTAGGTGCTATATCACCTAATTTACCGGATTTTAATTTGTAATTACTGTTATCACTGATAAAAAATATCGGTACCGGGTTCATAGTATGAGCTGTATTCGGGCTTCCGTCTTCATTTTTCATCATATCCGCATTACCATGATCAGAAGTTAAAATAACAGCATATTTTTGTTTTAGGGCTTCATGAATTACTTGCTGAACACAATCATCAACTGTTTCAACAGCAGAAACTGCCGCCTCAAAAACACCTGTATGAGCAACCATATCCGGGTTTGCATAATTCAGGCAGATGAAATCGGGGGTTTTATAGCGCATGAGTTTTATTACATCAACTGTCAATGGTTTTGCACTCATTTCAGGCTGTAAGTCATAAGTAGCCACTTTAGGAGAAGGTATGAACAGGCGTTCTTCACCTTTAAAAACTTTCTCTTTACCTCCGGAAAAAAAGAATGTTACATGAGGATATTTTTCTGTTTCAGCAGCCCGCAATTGAGTCTTATGACTTTTCTCTAAAACTTCTCCCAGAGTATTTTTTAAGGAAGTGTTATCAAAAAATACTTTTACGTTTGTGAAAGTTTTGT
Source organism: Chitinophagaceae bacterium (assembly GCA_007695095.1). Taxonomy (NCBI): domain Bacteria; kingdom Pseudomonadati; phylum Bacteroidota; class Chitinophagia; order Chitinophagales; family Chitinophagaceae; species Chitinophagaceae bacterium. The sequence goes on from REEL01000088.1 coordinate 54,992, forward strand.
CATAGGGAGTCATGGTAACAAAATTCAAATCTAACTTTTTCATACCCTGCTCTTCAAAATCCTCTAAAAATAACGCTCGGCTGATTTGTCTGCAACGATCCGTTCTAAAATTAAAGAAAACTACAGAATCTCCGGAGTTGATTTTTGCTACTTCCTTATTATTTTCGGTAATGATAATCGGCTTTAGAAATTCATCGGTTTCATCTTTCTGATAAGCTTCCTGAATAGCAGCTTCTGCATCATTTGCTTGTATACCTTTTCCATGAACCAGAGCATCATAAGCAATTTTGACTCTTTCCCAGCGATTATCCCTGTCCATGGCATAATATCTGCCGCAGAGTGTTGCCAGTTTTGTTTTTTTACCTTTCAGAAAAGTCTGCAACTGTCTTAAATATGAAAGTCCGCTTTTAGGATCTGTATCTCTGCCATCAGTAAATGCATGAATGTATATATTCTCAATTCCTGATTCTTCAGCAAGCTTAATTAACTCAAACAAATGATTGATGTGTGAGTGCACTCCTCCATCTGATAAAAGACCGGCTAAATGTAAAGAAGTCCCCTCTCTAAGCGTATCATTTATTAAGTCTTGCCAAACTGCATTTTCCGAAAAAGAGTTATCTATAAAAGCATTTGTGATACGCATTAATTCCTGCGGAACAACACGACCGGCGCCAATATTCAAGTGACCAACTTCAGAGTTCCCCATCTGTCCATCAGGTAAACCGACTGATTCACCATGAGTTATCAATTCGGCATTCGTATAATTTTTATATAAACTATCTACAAAAGGTGTTTTTGCGGCAAACACAGCATTTTCATTCTTATTTTCATTACCTTTTGCCCATCCATCCATGATAATCAGGCAGACTTTCTTTTGCATTCATTTTCTTTTAGTTTCACAAAATTACCAAACCTTTTTTAATTGCTGCTACTTTCGGAGTAATAAAGCATTCTTGAGCCCGGTTCAGTGAAAAAGGAAGTTTTTACAACTAAAGTTAGTTGCGTTTTAATAGATTTAACTTAAATCAAAGGCTTAATGTACTATAATTTCTTATAAATCGCAATAAAAATTGTTGAAATAATATAATATTTAGTTACTTTTTGAAAAACATTCACAGACAATTGATAAATAATCACTTTTTTCTTTCCAAAACTAAAAAATGATTTAAAAATTTCTAAAACGTTAAAGAGAAAAACTCCTAATCTTTAGTCCTTGATACAACGTACAGTTGATCCGTTTGCGCGTTGGCTTGAAAGTATAATACCACTGCCACTATTAAATAGTAGAAAACGTGCACTGGTATTGCTAACTGTACTAGTCCAATAGTATCCGTTACTACCTTCACCTCCGAGCAATCCGGTATTTGGATCACGGTATCCTGCCATAGGCAACTTAAGGGGAGAGTTTATTGCCCCTACAGCGTTTAGACTCACCCAACTATTGCGTTCGGCATTGTATTCTGCTTCTGTTGGAACTCTCCAACCTACCGGGCAAGGATTGTTTACCATAGGATTAACATTCCATCGGTTATTGTTATTATCACTGCGCCAATCATTGGGAGCCGTTGAGGTTAATATAAAATCTGAATGAGGGGGTTGGTCTGTGGTGCTTAAGTTAGTCTGTGTTGAAGAAGTTCTCAACTGATGACCATCATCAGCCCTTCCCCATTGAAACAAGTCCCCATAGCTATTGGTATCTGTACCGGATGCAGCAACTTGAGAAGCGCCGAGGTTACGATCTAACCAGCAAGTACCATTTTGTCCTACAACAGTTCCGTAAATCACTGAATTTCCATTATAGATAAATTCAACAGTGGATGTGCCGCATATAAACGTTGTGGCTGTATCACAAGGGTCATACCATACAGTACCAATATACCATTGTAAACACTTATCATCAGAATTATAAATCATTAAGCCTTCCGCCGGGTTCGATATAGCATCTCGTTGAATAGTGGTCATTCTGGGAGGTAAAAAACCTTTGTTTGTGCTTTCTAAATCTAATATTGAAGATGCATGGGGATTGGTTCCTGTTTCATTGATGCCAACACTTGGTGACTGCGCGCTGACAACCAAAAATTCACATGTAAGTAATAAAAAAACACTTACAACTGCTAATAGTATTTTTTTCATTTTCTGATTCGTCTAAATTTTATAAAATCACCTCTTTATTTAAGGCATAGCAAGTTAAGGAAATATAATTGCTATATAGCTTACAAGTACAAATTTTAAAGCTAAAAGATTAAACAGATAGTTCTATAAAGTCAAAACAAACAATAGCTACAATTAAACTTTAATGGCTAATTGGGGGATTATAAAAAACGACAAAATTTAAAAAACACTAATAATCATCGGATAATAAAAAGGCCTCAAAGATTATTACTCAGAAAAAACATTATTGAATGACAATTTTATTATTATATACGCCCTTGTCATTAGTAATTGTGAGCAGATAAACCCCTTTAGAAAAGTCACTTAATTGAATGCTTTTTTCAGCACCGTTTAATTTCATGCTTTTTAACTCTTTTCCATTTATGTCATAAATATTCAAAAAAGAATTGACAAAATTTTCTGCACTTTTTATTATCAAATACTCAGTTGCAGGATTAGGATACACATCAATTAAGTTACCTAAAACATTAGTTATAGAGTTAATAGGGTCTTCTCCTTCTTGAATCTTATACGCTAGAGAAAAAGGCTCAGAAGAAAAGTCTGCCCAGTTTTGTATTTCTAAAGAAGAAAACATAGGTGGCATGTTTTGAAGTTGCGTTGCCGTAGTAGTTTTTTTCCAACCGTCAACCCCTTGCCATTGAACTATAGCATCAAAATCATTATCAACTGCTTCATCATAAAAAAACAATAAACTGACTGCTTGATTTCCTTCAGTTTGATTGATTAAATGATACCAGTCTTCATTCACATAATCTATAACATCATTATCTTTTTGGTTCACATCAAAACCATCATCTGTCGGTATGTTATTAACCATTCTAACTTCAAAAGTTGTAAAGTCATTTGAAGAAGGAGTTATTTCAAGTGGACGATAACGTTCAGTTAAATCAGAAGAACCAAGCGGAAAATAATAACTATCCATAGATTCCATATTTCTTGAAAACCTGCCGTCTCCAATGCTGCTGACAAATCCTTCATTAGTTATAAGGCTGTTTACATCTGTGTTTAGCAAATATAACTTGTTTTCCAGTGTTGCAATTTCACGGTCATTTATGTCTAAGATTTGACGTACATAAACATCCTTTTCCAATGTTTTAATACCTGTACCGGAAAAATGTAAATTATTGAAGGTAGTGATTTCAGTTCCCCCGATAAATTGATCGTCTCCGGAAAATTCAATAATTCCGGTTGGGACATTAATCAAAGCACTGTCTCCAGAATTATTTATAAAATTTCCGTTAATAGAAATATAATTTTCATTTAGTATGGTTGAATTAGCAGCTAAATAAACATCTCCGTGTATATGAATTTTAGTGTTTGAGAAATTTTGTAAATTGGCGTTATTTATAACTACTTGTCCGGTAGTTTTTTCTATTGAAAAAACAAGCAAAAAGCTGAGAATAATGAGTGAATAGTATGTGCGCATGATAAATATTTTTATTTATTACTTAAAGAACAAAGTTAACCTATTTTTATTTTTATCAAACTTTTGAGAAATTTTTGGCTGTTTTTTTTTTATTATTTTTTGAGATTATTTTCCTTAAAAACAGCTGCAAATTTTCTACCGGTGATTTTACTTTCTAACCATGAGATAAAATCAAAATGTTCCATTACTCTTTGCTGATAAGAGTCTTTAGATAAACTTTCTAGCTCCTTTTTTAAAATTTTGAATTGCTCTTTTATTTCTTTTTGATTTTGCAAAAATGGAATTTTTTTTCTGATAAAAGTCAAAATTGTCCCCTCTAGCTCATAAAGTCTTTTTCTTTTATACAAAAACCGATATGTTGAACGCACAAAGTAATCCAGCAAATTTTCATTTCCAATTTCATAATGAAAAATAAGATTAACGACTTTTGTCAAAGCGTGTAAGTCTTCCTGCAGGTATTCATGTTCTTCATTTAATACCTTATTTAACCAAAAAATAGCGTCTTCATAGCGTTCTGCTCCAAAATATAAATAAGCAAAATTGTAATGAATGATACAGGAAACTGTTTTATTCCCAATCAATAAATGAGATTGCTTTTCCATAACTTCATTGATTTTATCAATTTTCTTTACTCCTTCAGCAAACTCTCCTGTAAGTATATATTGATTTGTTTCAACCATAAAAATACTCTCATTAGTGGCCGCTATTTCACTTTCTGTCATTTCTGCATTTAGCTTATTTTGCAAATGTGACTTTAAATCTGCCAGGCCGGGTATTATATTATACAACTTGTTTAGTGTTGCGGAAACTTCACTGAAATTTTTTAATTCCTGTAAAAGCAAAACATGATTGTGCAATGAAGCTATGTACATACGGATATTTTCCTCTATTAAATCTCTTCTGGACTCAATCGCTAAAACTGTTTTTCTACTATACTCATAGCTTTTTTCTATATTACCTGAGAAACGATAAAAATTACTGTAAGCTGCATAAAAGTAGATTTTTGCTCGATTAGATACCGGTTCTTCTGAAGCAGGTAAAATTAACTGATCTTTAAGTTGCTCAATTTCAGTACCGGTTCTGGCGATTCCCTGTATAGAACCATAACTTATAGAAAAATGCATGGCACTTTTGCTTTGAGCCAGTTCATCCAAATGGCCGAGGGCTTTTTTGTAATCAGAAGCTACCTTTTTATGTTGTAAAAGTCTCTTTTCTTTATAAAACAACTTTCCAATAAGTAAACGCTCTGTTTCGTAAATACCGGGTAAAACTTCAAACTTCTCTCCTTTAATGGCCTTTTTTTTTGCCTTCAATAAAATTGTATACGCTTGTTTATACAAGCCCTTTTTAAAAAGTATTCTGGAAGACTGTAAATGCTGAGCAATTTCAATTTCTGAATCGGATGCAAACGCATTCAGAGATTTCAATATCATTTTATAAAGCCTAACTTTTGCTGTTGTCAACCACTTTTTATCCTTTCTATCTCCAAATTTACTTAATAATTTATGTTCATCGTATTCTTTCATTAAAGAGATTAAGTCAAAAAGCCTTAAGTACACTTGATCTGTTGACCTGCTGTTTTTCTTTGTAAACACTTTGAAATTGACCTTATCCTGAGGAGACAAAGATTTTACTAAATAATATAAATCTAATGATGGATTCTTCATCGAACAAGAAGTTTTTAAAACAGCCAATATACTAATTTTTACACTGTTTTAAACATTTTAATAAACATTTTTTAATAAAAAATCAAGCTCGCTAATGAAGTTATTAGGAAAAATTGGTTTGATTTAAAATTTACATTCAGTTAACTTAGCCTTAGTTAATTTAGATATTTTCTCATTTTGAAGAAATGTATTTAATAAGAATTAAATAATCATTTAAATAAAAGCAAAAGAAATTCAATGATAACAAGATTTACACGCTTTTCTTTATTTTTAGTTTTACTTTTCTTAGGTTTTGTTTTTACGGGAAACACAACTCAACCTTCGGATTGGACAATGTACTATGAAGATGGAAATATACAAATTGATTATAAGAAAGTAGATTGTGATGTACCCTCAAGTAGTTTTCATAATATTTATAATTACTTACGAGTTGAAAATTTAACTGCATCATCATTAAGTTTAACATTTCATAAACTTACATGGTATAACGGTTCTTGTAGCAGTTGTATCCCCAATGATGAAAACAAATATACAATTGAGCTCAATCCCGGAGAAATCAAAACAGGGCAGTGTGAAAGAAATCCGGAGAGTAGTTTGCAAATTTTTCATTCAATGATAAAGCCTGAGAATCATTCTGTTTTGACAAAATTTGAATTAAAAAACATAAAAACAACAGTTACAAACTGAATAAAAATCTATGGATTTCAAAAAAAACATAAAGATATCGTTTTTCATTACGGTGATTTTCTTTTTTCTAAACAGTTCTTCGCTGTTTGCACAGTGTTCTGTTGAGATTTTTGCATCATCGGATTCAATAACATGTGGTGACAGTATAGTCCTTACTGCATACGGTAATACCGGTAATTTTGTATTAAATAACGATTTTAATGACGGGACTGTGGGTACCGGTTGGTCATCTACCTCTTCGGCAATGTTTACCAATCCATGTGGATTTGCTTTAGACAGTGCAACATACTTATGGTTTGGGGATTCAACACCTCACCCGCGTTCATTAACTACCGTAGCTCTAGATTTAAGCTTAGGAGGGAATATTTGTTTTGATTTAAAATTTGGAACTCAAGGTGACCCGGATCCGTGTGAAGGCCCGGACGAGCCCGATGAAGGAGTTATACTTGAATATTCAATTGATGGTGGAAATACCTGGGAACCCATACACTATTTTCATCCGGATGGTGGTTATAACCCTGTATTAACCCAGTGGAATAACTATTGCTTTAACATCCCCTTTGATGCAATGACTCCGAATACACTTGTGAGATGGGAGCAAATAAGTACAAGTGGTGCCGCTTTTGACCATTGGGGATTAAATAATATTGAAATTGTTTTAATTGACCCCGACTACTTCTATGTATGGGATCATGATGGCACATTAGGCCAGGAAACCAGCATTTTACAACCGATGAATGACACTTCATTTACTGTTTTTTTAACAAATAATATTAACGATACTTGTTCAGCAACTATCAATATTGATGTTTCCCCCCCTGAATTTATTACTTCAATTGCACCAACAGATACATCAACTTGTCCGGGAGATTGTGTTGAAATAAATGCATCCGCTGAAATTTTAGTCAGCCCGGAAAGCCAACCTACATTCACAAATAACTACACTCAAGTTGTCAGTGGGTTTTTTGGAAATCCTGTTACAGAAACTGTTCCAATGGCAGTGGGAGGATTAAATATGACAACTATAGAGCCCGGTTCTATAGAATCTGTTTGTTTTTATATCCAAAATGCAAATCACCTTACCGTTTCACTTGTTTGTCCTGACGGGGTAGAATTATTATTGACAGAAAGTGCAACCGGTGGATCTTTTGGCGACTCTACGGGGAATGTAAGTTGCTTTACTTTAGATGCTACTCAAACTATTTCTCAGGATTCGCCTCATTATACGGGAAATTATTTACCGGATAATAATGGCTCTCTGGATGATTTAGTGGGCTGTAGTGCAGAAGGATTATGGCAGTTACAAGTGGTATCAACCCATCCATTATTAGGTATACATATGTTAAACAACTGGAGCATTACTTTTAATGACCCTGAAATTATCATTCCGGCACTTTTTCACTGGGAACCTACAACTAATATGACCGGTTCTTCAAATCTAACCCCAACAGTGTGCCCAACTCAGGGAACTACTTACACATTGTATGTATATGATGCTCATGGTTGTGATACCACCAGCTTAGACTTTACGGTTAATATTGACCCAAGTTGTTGTGATATTGAAATCGATGATATAATTGTTGAAGATCCGGCTTGTAATGTAAATGACGGAACAATTACGATAAATACCAGTGGTGGTAACGGACCCAATGAATACAGTATAGATAATGGAACAACTTTTCAAAGTAACAATACATTTACCGGTCTGAGCGCCGGGGTATATGAAGTTTTAGCCCGTGATGCAGATTTATGTTTTACATCTGTAGATACAGTTGTCTTAAACATACCGGATGTTCCTGAAATACAGTTAAATCAATTGGCTCACACCACTTGTGATTTTGAAAACGGTCTGATTGAAATATCTTCTACAGGCGGTACCGGAAACATAGAATATAGTATAGATTTTGGCATTACATTTCAAAATGACCCTCTATTTCAAGATTTAAATGCCGGCAATTACATACTTATAGCACAAGATGATGAAAGCTGTCTGTCTGACACATTGCAAGTTGAAATTTTACCCTCCACATCCCCGGATTTGCAAATTGATGACATTTCTCACCCGACTTGTTTATTAAATGACGGACAAACAATCGTTTCAACAACAAGTGGAAGCGGTAACGTAGAATACAGCATTGATAATGGAGTCAGTTTTCAATCAAACAATATATTTGATAATTTAGCTCCGGGGAGTTTTGAAATTTTCGCTATTGATGATGATAATTGCAGCTCTGACACTTTAAGTTTTACATTGAATGCACCTGTTAGCCCTGAAATAGTTGTAGATACACTGATTCAGCCTTCTTGTGGTTTGAATGACGGAGAAATAAGTGTATTTGCAATAAATGGAACTGAACCTTACAGCTTTTTATGGAGTGATGGACAAAGCTCAAGTATCGTAACAGGTCTGGGATCCGGAAATCATACCGTGATTGTAACCGATTCTCTTTTTTGTTCAGATACTTTAGACATCAGTCTTACAGACTTTAATCAGCCTGTTGTAAATGACATTAATTTAGAAGTAATTGAAACCCCTTGCGGTCTGGCTGAAGGTGAGATTACCGGAATTACAGTAAGCGGCAGCAGTCCATTCTTGTTTGAGTGGGTAGATAGTTTGGGTAATACTGTTTCTTCGTCTTCAAACAATGCCGATGTGATTGATTTAGAAAAAGGCTTGTACACTCTGTTTATTACTGACGACGAAGGTTGTGAAACTGTATACGGGCCGGTTCAATTGGAAGATATGGGATTGCCTTTTATAACTGATACAGTCGTTTTACAACCTCAGTCATGTGAAAATCCTGATGGCTTTATTTCTGTGGATGTTTCCGGTGGAACCGGAGATTACACCTATATTTGGAGTCATGATGCAAATTTAAATGCTCCGCAGGCGGAGAATCTTTCATCAGGCAGTTACAGTGTTACGATTGAAGATGTCGGAGGGTCTGACTGTTCTGTAGAAAAAACATTTAGCTTATCTAATGCTAATGATGTTGTAATTGAACTTAGCACAGAAAATATTAGTTGCCATGGAAATGCAGACGGCTCTGCCTCAGTGAGTGTTACAGAGGGTGTAGCCCCTTATCAATATTTCTGGTCAAACGGTGACACAACAGAAACTACAGAAAATCTTAATCCGGGTAGCTATCAGATAGAAGTAACTGATGCGAATCAATGCGTTGCATCACTTTCTTTCGATATAGAAGAGCCGGATTCTTTAATGTTATTTTCAACGATAACAGAACCAGGCTGCTATGAATTTTCAGATGGACTTATTGAAACGGAAATATCCGGAGGCACTCAACCATACCAATATGGATGGAGTGGATTTCCTGATGTTAATGAAGCGAACTTAACAAATATACCTGCCGGAAATTATGAATTAGTCGTTACTGACTCAAAGAATTGTGAGATAACTAGTGATTTCATACTTAACTCACCACTTCCGGGTGAAGCAGCTATAGATGCATCTGCCAGTTCTATTGTACAGTATGACTCTATTGAGTTAACAGCTTTAGCATTATCAGGTCTTACACCTCCTTTACAGTATTCATGGGAACCTTCATCAATTTTAGATTGTGATGACTGCCCTGTTACAGGCTCCGCTCCTATGATTGATACAGATTTTATAGTTACAATTACAGATAGCGAAGGTTGTTCTGCTTCTGCTTCAGTATTTATTGAAGTTGAAGAATTGATAACTTCTGTGTATATACCCAATGCTTTTAGTCCGAATGGAGATGGGGTAAATGACGTATTTGAAGTTTACGGCAATGGTATCAAAGACTTAACCTTAAGAGTACATGACAGATGGGGCGTAATGGTATTTGAATCAAGTGGAGTAAACTCATCATGGGATGGGACTTTTAATGGTAGAAAATTACCGGTTGGAGTATATGTTTATACTGCCACAATTATTTTTGATGATAATAAAATGAAAACAAAAACCGGAAGCATAACTATTGTCAAATAACTAAAGAATTTATAAAAAAAATTGACATTTTAAAACTAAAGTAATATCATACTCAATAACAAAAAAATATAAAAATTTACCAATATGAATGTATTAAAAATTTCGTTTTTCTTAGCAATACTTTCAATAGTAAGTATAAATCTGCAGGCTCAGGATGGAGTAGCTATTAACAATGATGGTACGCCTCCACACCCTTCTGCAATTGTTGATGTCTCATCAGACAGTAAAGGGTTTTTACCTCCCCGCTTAACATCTGCGGAAAGGGATGCAATTACACCGCCGGTAGAAGGCTTAATTATTTTTAATGAAGACTCAGAATGTATAAATTTCTACAATGGAAATACCTGGCGGGAAGTATGTCAGAATTAATCATTCAATTAATTAGTAATAAATAAAAAACATTATGAAAAGAATAAACACCATACTCCTTATTATACTTGCAACCGGTCTTTTTTACGAGGCTGCTGCGCAATCAGGAATTTCAATAAATATAAGTGGAGACCCTGCTGATAACTCGGCAATGTTAGATATTAATTCTGATAGTAAAGGATTTCTACCACCTAGAATGACTACTCAGGAAAGAGATCAGATTAGTAATCCCTCTCCCGGTCTATTAATTTACAATACAACTACAAACTGTATAAATGTATTTAACTCTCCGGCTTGGCATGAGATGTGCGGAGAGTGTACGCCATATCCTCCTACGGCTGATGCCGGCAGTGATCAGATACTAATGGATACCACAGCAACTACTTTAGCTGCAAATGGGCAAGGTAGTCCGGCATATGGTATTTGGACTATAATTTCTTCTACCGGTGGTTCATATAGTTTCAGTGATGAAAATGATCCGGAGGCCATATTTACCGGCACAGAAGGTAATACATATCTATTAGAGTGGGAATTAAGCACAGCTTGTGACACTACTTCCGATCAGGTTGAAATAAGCTTTTTATTAGGAAGTGTTGAAATCCCGGGAAATGCTTTTTGCCAAGGAGCCCCTATTTCAGCCACGCCTTGTTCCAGTGTACCCGGTGCTGTTTTAAATGACGACCCCTCTACACCTTTAGGTATAGAATATGATTGGGCTGTTGCAACTGACACTACGCATGGAGTAGGATTTGGTGCAACGACAGGCACCCGTGCTCTAGTTGAGATAGGCGGACAATGCTGGGCAAGATACAATGCTAATATTATTCCTCCTGACCCTGCTTTTGCCAATCCAAATCCGGGAGTTTCCGGAGATGTTGGATGGCATGGATATTGGGATTATTCAGCAACAGAAAATTTTCCCAATGAAGGCAGATTATACCAATGGAGTGCCGCTATGAATGGTTCAACTGATGAAAGAGCTCAGGGAGTTTGCCCGGACGGTTGGCATATTCCTTCTGATTGCGAATGGATGTACCTTGAAAATACTCTCGGTATGAGTACTGCAGATCAACAAGTTGCAAATGCATGGAGATATAGTGGCGATGTTGGGTTTAAACTTTCAGATGACACTCCTCTTGGAACAAACAGTTCCGGATTTACAGCATTAATGACCGGATTTCGTCAAACGACTCAATGCTATGCATGGAGTCCTTGTAATATGTCTAACAATCAAAATATAACACATTTCTGGACATCAAATGAAAATCCGGCTAATCTGGCCCGGGCATCCAGACGTAATTTACACAATGGTAACACACTCCAAAATGCCGTTCATCGTCGGGTTAGCGAAACAAAAGCTCATGGATTTAGTGTTCGATGTCTTAAGGATTAAGATTTTATAATTTTTAGCAATCAATCAAAAACATACATCATGAAAATATTCAAATATAACTTTTTAATCATAGCCTTAATGATTTTTCAAAATCAGGTTTTTGCTCAGCAGGAAGGCGTTTCCATCAATGAGGATGGAGCTATTCCTCATGAATCGGCAATACTTGATATTAAATCTGACAACAGGGGTTTTTTACCTCCCAGAATGACTGAAGCTCAAAGGAATATGATTAGCGCACCTGCCAGAGGCTTAGTGATTTTCAACACAACTACTAATTGTACAAACATTTATAGCTCTTCAGGCTGGTATGAAATCTGTGGTGATTGTACCCCTCTCCCACCTGATGCAGATGCAGGTCCTAATCAGCAATATGTACCCGGAACTTCCTTTACTTTAGATGGAAATAATCCCGGAAGCGGATTTACCGGAACATGGTCAGTCCCTTGGTCTTTTGGTAATCCTTTTTCATTTGATGATGTTAATGATCCCAATACAGTTTTTTATGGTGAACCCGGGACTTCATATTCTTTACAATGGGAAATTTCAAACGCATGTGGTAGTACGACAGACTTTGTGACAATAAGTTTTGATTATGACACAAATGTAGTTTGTGGTGGTGCTATAGTTTCTACAACACCTTGTTCAGATGTGCCGGGTGCTGTTCTTAATGACGATCCCTCAACTCCACTTGGGATAGAATATGACTGGGCTGATGCAACTAGTGATGTGCACGGAGTAGGATTTGGTGCAACTACCGGCACTCGTGCTTTAGTTGAAATTGCCGGGCAATGCTGGGCAAGATTTAATTCAAATATTTTTCCTACTGATTCTGCTTTTGCTTCTCCAAGTGACCATGATCTTGGTTCAGATGTAGGCTGGCATGGATACTGGGATTATTCAACTACGGAAAACTTCCCAAATGAAGGTAGATTGTACCAATGGAGTGCAGCAATGAATGGAGAAACTACTGAAAAAGCACAAGGCGTTTGCCCGGATGGATGGCATATTCCTACTGATTGTGAATGGATGTATCTGGAAGATGCACTAGGCATGAGCATTGGACATCAAATACAAGAAAACAACTGGCGTCACAGTGGTGAGGTTGGCTTGAAACTTTCTGATGACTCACCGAATGGATTAAACAGCACCGGATTTACTGCTCTAATGACAGGATTTAGGTTAACAGTAGGTTGTGGTTCGACTTTCCCATGTAATATGGCTGATCAAAATACAACCCGCTATTGGACTTCTACTGAAAATCCAAGTAACTCAAATCAAGCTGTAAGGCGTGGTCTGCATCAGGGAACTACACTTCAGGATGCTGTATATAGAAGAGTTGGAGAGACTAAAGGTCACGGATTAAGTGTTCGTTGCCTTAAAGATTAAAATTTGATTAATGTTTCTATTTGCTTTGCTGATTCTACATATCTTATCGTTACCGGCAATATCATCAATATTTTCTTTTGTGTTATAAAAATATCATTCAACTGCTCCGGTGTTATACTCAACTTTTGTGTCGACTTTACTTTTTTTCCGGATAAAGAGTTGGTATAAGTATTCATGACTTTATTGCATTATGTAAAAAACAGTTTTACATTTTATAAAAAAATAATTTAATTAAAGCGGAAGATAAACCATATCCAGATTAGATAAATCATCATTATTAATATCCTGATTTGTTTTCTTAATATTCTTTTTGTTATCGTCATTAATATCCTTTAAAGGCTGCTTTGATTTACCCTTATCAGAATCAACAGAATCATTTTGATTTTCATTTAAGTCTTCATTACCGCGAATTGGTCGACTTTTATCTTCTTTTTTTACTTTTGGGTTAGGTTCTCCAATGTATGGTACATCTTCAATTTCCGGCTTTTTATCAGGCTCTGTTTTTGGTTTGTCCGTCTTCTTATCAAAGTTATCTGCTGGCAGATTTGTGTTTTGCTTTTGTGTTCCCATAATTATTTTTTTTAAAATATATTAATAACAATAAAGTTAGTTTTCAACCAATTTAATATCGTTACAATATTTCAGAAAATAATTGCAAATTTTTCATGCAAGCTATCTCATTATGCTCCAAGTATGACTCACCCTGTCTCTCTATTACTAATGAGGGATTTGTGGTTTGTCTCTGAATTGGAATGACTGTTTTTGTCAGAAAATGGGCCGAGAACAGCCTCACACCATACCGTCATTGTGGGCTTCAAGAGGGAAGCTGAGCGGGCATGCTTGAAATGTGACAATCTCCTGATTGGGGCAGGGGGTTCAAAATTTCTTTTTAAGCCTTTTAATAATTTAATGAAAAAGAAAAGCCCTCCTACTAACTGTCATGCTGACGTCAGGAAACATGACAGAAAGAGCCGAATACACAATTATTACATAAATCTTTTAAAAAAAAGAGCTTTGAGAAATTTTCCCAAAGCTCTTGTAAATATATAGCTTAAAATTTATGTGACAGTCTGAGCAAAGTCAGTCTGCCCAACTTTGGCGTTCCTGCAAAACTTTGATATTCATGGTTTAAGACGTTCTGAATGTAAATGCTCAATCTGGTATTTTCAGAAAAAGGCATTCTGTAACCTGCCTGTACATCAATAACATTAAAAGCCGGTACTTCACCTACATATGCAGCTGAATTAGCTAAAAAACGATCTTGCCAGCGCCAAAGACCGCCTACATTCAAACCTATATTTGAAAACTGATAATCAAATCCAAATGAAGCTTTATGCTGAGGTGCATTTAACGAAATGTAGCCCCCCTGTGCGCCCTCCACCGTAAAAGTGTCTTTACTGGCATAAGAATAGGATCCAAATATTCTGAAATCATCATTTACTAAAAAGGTTAACCCAACGTCAGCACCCCAAAGATTTACACTTCCAATATTGGTATAAGTAACATACAAATCATTATCGGCAAATTCATTAAACCCAACTGTACCAAATGGAATTTGCGCTGAAGCATCTGTCAAAACAGCCGTTAAAAAAGGCCCCGGATTCGGGTCAACAAAGCTCTCTAAAAGATTTTTCAGGTTTTCATTATCCGGGTCTTCCAATGCAGCCTGAATTTCCGGCCCCAAATAGGCAGCCATCGTTTGTGGATCAAAAAATACATTTGGAGTAACGACTACCAAGGGGCTGACAAAATCACTGATGTCAGACCAATATAAGTCTGCACTAAACATCAGGCGGTCAAACAAAATTCCTTTATAGCCAATTTCATAAGTTTGAGTAATACTATTATTGATCGACTTTAAATCTTTTACATCATCAGGACTAACATCTCTGAAAGGAACGTCTGACTGCTGAGTTGCTAACATCATCTTTTTCTCTACATCTTGCAGTACATTTGGTATAATATTATTTAAAATATCATCAACAATTGACTCGGGGAATCCCTGAGCTATAAAGTTTGCTCTAACAATACCGGTAACAACATTCCAGTGAGCATTTTTCATATTTTCATCTTGTAAATCAAAAAACTGATCACCTGTGGCTCCAACTAAAGGAGCAAATGGTGAGCGGTATTGAGGCACCCCGTTAGTTCTGCTAAAAGTAAATCCTTCTCTGTTTCCAATTGCTCTCACATTCGTTCCGGGGAAAAAGTTTTCACTTCCCAACATCCCGCCTAAACCAAATACATCCTGCGTCTGAAGAATATCCAAACTTAAGTTATTAGAGGATGGTGACCCAAAAGCTCTGTTATAAGTAGCTCTGAACGTATGACGTGCAGTTGGCTTATAGATAATGCCTGCTCTGGGTGAAAAAAACAAATCATCAACGAAGTTATGATAGTCCAGTCTGGTAGCTCCTACTAAAGAAAATTGCTGATTTATCTTAAAATCACCCTGTACATAGGCTCCAAATTCATCTATACCATCACTATCTTCATTTCTACCATTAATAGTTCCATCTGTATCCGGTCTGGTAAAAAGTGCATCAACTCCATATATCAAACGTAAGCGTTCATCTACAAAATCGCTGCTATGCTGTATTTGTGCTACATATAATTTTGAACGGTCAACAATTAAATCCCCGGTTCTGGTTAAATAAGTATCTCCCGAGTTACTGGTATTTACAAAAAACTGAGTAAATAAACGACCATATCTGAAACGAGCCTGCCCATAACCATATCTCCAGTCAATTGCCTGAGCAGCTCCAATACCGGTAAGCTCAAGATTTGTGGCACTATTTAATCCTCCCGATAGAATTAACTCTGAGCGGTCGCTAAAACGATAATCTAATCGAATTTCCCCTCCGTAGTTTCGAATAAAATTTTCTAATCTTGCCGGTAAAGCCTCACCTGTGAGCTCTCTTCCCTCCGGGGATTGTCTGCCTAAATATATCGAATCTCCTGATGGTAATTCATTTTCAGGATTTTCAAATCGCCAGTCTTGTCCCTGCATATATGAGCCGGATATTTTAATCCCTAACCTGTCATTAATCTTTGCGGCATGTCTGATGGTTGCTGTTCCAACACTTCGCTCAATACCTCCGCCAACACTTATGCTTGTTTCAAAGTCATCTTCCATATCTAATGGAGAACGTGTAATGATATGCATTACACCTGATGCACTATTTGGTCCGTACAAAGCCGAAGCCGGTCCGCGCAGCACTTCAATCCGCTCAATATCATCGTCTACATTGGGTATCATTTGATAAGCATTAACCCTTAGAGAAGGTACTCTGGCAATTCTGTTATCTACTATTGTTAAAATAGAGCCCGAAAAAATATTATTAAAACCTCTTGAAGCAACATCACTGGAAACTAAACCGGTATTTACGATGTCTATGCCGGGAACTGTTTTCAGGTTGTCAATCGGACTTAAGGCTATGTTGTTTTCTATTTCACGCTGTCCTAAAACGGTTATACTCGCCGGAGCATCCAAAATCTTTTCCTGTCTTCTGGACGCACTCACAATAACCGGATTTAAATCTATATCAGAATCCTGTAAAATGATGTTCCGGGTGACATTATTAGAACTGGAAAGTATGACCACTTCCTGCTCCTGATGCCCGATAAATCGAAAAACTACAGTTGTAGTTTCCTGACGAGGAATCCGAAGGGTATAATTTCCATCAAAATCAGAAGTTGTACCTGTGGTGGTTCCCTTAATGACTATGTTTACCCCTGCCAGTGGCTCATTAAAAGTATTTGTAACCTTTCCGCTAAGCTCAATTTGCTCGGCAAATAAGGAGTAAACCGTAAAAAAAGATAATAGGATGGTTAAGTTAAGTTTCATAATTTTTGTTTTAGTTGGCTATAAATTTAGAATAATTTTTTTTTTCAGCTAACTTTCACTATTTAAATCTTAAAGAAATTTTTATTTATAAAGAAGCTTACACTAAGACTATCCTTTGAAAAAATAATTTCATGGTTTTTATTTCATTCCTTAATCTTTTGTAAAAAAAACTTTAAGTTCGCTTTGCACTTGATTTTTGATTATTGATTCTAATTATAATGCTAAAAAAAATACCATTACATATACAAATTTTAGTGGCATTACTGGCCGGTGCTTTTTTTGGAATAGCTGCGGCTTATTTAAATCTTCAACAATTTACCAAAGACTACATCAGCCCGTTCGGGACAATTTTTGTAAATGTTCTGACTTTGATTGCCGTCCCCTTGATTTTAGCTTCATTGATAAAAGGCATTTCCAGCTTAACAGATATAGCTAAATTATCCAGAATTGGCACCAAATCGGTCAGTCTTTATCTGATATCTACCGTAATTGCAATAACCATTGGTCTTTTAACTGTCAATGTTTTAAAGCCCGGTGAAGCTTTTTCTGAAGAAAGGAGAGCAGAATTCAATGAGCTTTATGGTGTAAGTGCCGAAGAAAGAGCCATAAGAGCTGAGGAAGTCAGAGATGATGGTCCTTTGCAGTTTTTAGTTGATATAGTCCCCAGTAATATTTTTCACTCATTTCAGGACAATACTAAAATGCTGCAGGTAATCTTTTTTGCCTTTTTATTTGGGATTTGTTTGGTCCTGCTGCCCCACGAAAAAGTCCGGCCGGTCAAAGAGTTCATTGACGGATTTAATGAGGTAATTCTCAAAATGGTTGATCTTATAATGAAAGCAGCACCCTATGGTGTTTTTGCACTAATGGCTTCATTAATTACAGATTTTGCAGGAGACAAGCCTGAGGAAGCTATAGAGCTTTTACAAGTTTTAGGATTTTATACCTTTACAGCCATACTGGGTCTTTCTTTTATGATGTTTTTGGTTTATCCCTTGGTATTACTGTTTTTTACCAAAACTAATTACCTTGATTTTCTTAAAGGCATCGGACCTGCCCAAATGCTTGCCTTTTCTACAAGTAGTAGCGCTGCTGCTCTTCCGGTTACTATGAAAAGATGCGAAACTGAATTAGGAGTATCTAAAGAAATTTCAAGCTTTGTACTGCCTTTAGGAGCAACTATAAATATGGACGGAACCAGCCTTTATCAGGCTGTGGCTGCCGTTTTTATTGCCCAGGCCTTTGGCATGGACCTGAATTTAACACAACAATTAACCATAGTTTTAACTGCTACTTTAGCCTCTATAGGTGCTGCTGCTGTACCCGGTGCCGGCATAGTTATGCTCGTAATTGTTTTGCAATCTATTGGCCTGGAGGCAGATGGAATTGCACTCATTTTAGCTGTCGACCGAATTATAGATATGTGCAGAACCAGTGTAAACGTAACGGGAGACGCAACAATCGCCATGTTGGTCGCAAAAAGTGAAAATTCTTTAATTGAAAATAAAAATGCAAAAAATGAGTAAAAAAACATTCGTTTATTTAACCGGACACTCCAAAGGAATAGGAAAAAATATTTGTGAATCTCTTTTTCAGCAAGATGAAAACATTTTTATTCACGGAATTTCAAGAACAGAAAAGTGGAAGCATGAAAGATTAAAAACAACTCTTATGGATTTGTCCCATCCGGATAAATTTAATACAGGTATTTTTGAAAAACATAATGATGCTTCTAAAATCGTTTTAGTAAATAATGCCGGCATGCTGGGAGATATGAACAGGGTTGGAAGTTTAAGCAGCGATTCTATTCAGAAAACAGTTATGCTGAATTTTACATCTGCTCTGCTTTTAACAAACGATTTTCTGAAATTTTACAAAGATCATCCCGCCCAAAAACTTATTGTAAATGTTTCAACCGGAGTTACAAACTATCCAATAGACGGCTGGAGTCTTTACTGCTCCACAAAGGCCGGACTTGAAATGTTTTGCAGGGTAATTGATAAAGAATTAGAATTAGACAATCGAAAAGATGTTAAGCTGTTTTCAATTGCGCCGGGTAAAATTGATACGGATATGCAGGGAGAAATCAGAAAAGCAGATCCAAAAGGTTTTTCAATGGTCAATGATTTTATCTCTTATAAGGAGAAGGGGGAATTGGTTTCTGCTGAAGAAACCGGAAAGCGTTTTGCTGATTTAATTCTTAAACCGGATAGCAGAAAAAAACTTATTGATCACTTTTAGATTTATTATAGTTTAAATCAAAGCGAAAACCGGCAGTAAAATATCTCCCGGGGGCCGGCTGAAAATATCTGCCACCAAAAGCATTTAAATCATTTCCCAAACTATAGACTCTGTCGGCTATATTTTCAACGCCGGCATGCAAGCTAAATCCGAAGTTGTTACTCATTTTCAGATTCCAAATCACTTTTGCATTAAATAAATGATACGACTGCTGAAAATCTGTATTAGCATCATTTAACGGCACTTCATCAGTATAAAAATGAGCCAAATGTAAAGATAAGTCATTGGCAAAATGAATTCTGAGATAATTCGATACACTATGCGGGGAAACACCGGTAAGTGAATTTCCGGAATAGTCATTCCCGTTTACCCGATATTCATTATAGGTAAAAAAATGACCGTTGTAAGTATGACCTAATTCAAAATAATCTAAAAACCCTCTTACCGGCAGTTTATAACTGACTGCCAATTCTACACCATATTGATCAGTTGAACCGGCATTTCTAAATAATACCACCCCATCTTCATTCGTAAAAGTACTTATAGTTTCATCCAGATTGAAATAAAAAAGTGAGCCGTCTATGTTAAGAAAATCCTGAAACAGAGCCGAACGTACCCCTAATTCATAATTTAAACCCCTTTCAGGTAGTAAAACTTCATTCAAACTCCCTTCATTTGTTCTCAATTCGTCAAATGTGGGCGGGGAATAGCCGGAACTAAAAGAAAAATAAGTAAACAATGATGGTGCCGGCTGAAAACCAATAGCAGCTCTGGGCACTATGATAGCATCGTAGTTTCTGTTGTAATCATAGGTTGTATTTAACTGCGCATCAACGTTTCTTTGCATTCTGTACCTCAGAAAGTTTTCACTCAAACCTATATTTAAGGAAAGTCTCTCTGTTAAGTCTAATTCCAGTTGTTGAAAAAGAAATGCCTCAGTAACATTTAAATTATCACTAAAGCGGATAGAGTCTATATTTCCATCTATATTTCCATAGTTATCCGCAAACTTTTTTCCGTATAAATACTCCCCTCCAAAAATAAATCGATACGGAAGATTAAAAACTGAATTTTCCAATGTAAAAGATGTTCTCAGACCGGCATTAAAGGAAAGTTCTTTTTTATAATCCAGAATGAAAGGGTGATCAAAATCTATGGTATTTACATATAAAGTTGTGGTATTGCTGAAATTTGGAGCAAAGGAATAAAAATGATTAACTCCTCCCATTAACAAACGCTGATGGATAGAAGAATTTTGTTCCGCACTCCCCTGTCTTGCCTGAAAAGGGTCTTCAGAAAATTCACTTTCATTTAATCCTCCCGGAATTTCGTACTGTAAATCTGAGTATAAAAGATGAAAATTAACAGATTGCCTGTCGCTTACGATTAGGTTTTTGTTAATATTGGCAACTGTTCTTTGAAGTGTATTGTGGTCTCTGTGACCCTGAGTATTGTGATGATAAAGATTAGCCTGAATCGAAGAGTTTTGCATCTTATGAAACCACTCTACTCCAAAACGATAAGTATCAAAGCTCCCGCCTCCAAAACTCAAAGAAAGTTGATCCTGTTTTTTCTTTTCAGTATTCAATAAAATAACCCCACCAGTACCGGCTCCATACATACTGCCTGCCGGTCCTTTTATCACCTGAACATCATCAATATTTTGAAAGTCTAAAGCATTAAAAGGTGTTGTCCCGTCCGGTAAAGTAAGAGGTAAGCCATTCCAATAGATTTTAATATTCCTTACTCCAAATGGAGAGCGTAACGAACTGCCTCTAATTGAAATTCTGTAACTTGCCTGAGCCCTTTGCTCAAAACGAACTCCTGAAAGTGTATTAAATGAATGTATTACTGAGGTAGAATTGTTAGCCTCTAAGTTTTCTTTACTAAGTCTTACAACCGGTGCCGCCTGACTAAAATCCGGCCTTGAAGATTCATAAGCAGTAATTTGCACCTCATCCAAAACTACGGTATCTGACTCTGTAAAGATAGTATCTGATACTTCAACTTTACTTTTTTCATTTACCGCATTCGCAAAAAAAGGAACAAATAGGCTATAGGCAAATAATAGTAAAAATAATTTAAATCGCCTGATGCGAAAGGTATTTATCATGTATGTCATATAAACTTATAAAAGCAACACTTATACGAACATAATGTTTTTGAAAATATTCAGTTATTAAATTTCAATTTTTCAATAAATTACCGGTACAATTTCGCAGTATAGAGTATAAACGAAATAAATCAAGATTGCTATCACTATAAAGATAACTAAAGCATAAATATTTTTTCTTATAAAACTCATCTTATTTGATTTACTGAAGCATTTATACCTAATACGTTTTGTTTATATTACGGTTGCATTAAAAAAAGAGTTAACTTTACACTTTTGATGAAATATGGTGTATTGAAATTAACGCAATAAGACATCAATTGATTGATTATCAAATTTTTAAAGAAGTAAAATAGGAAATTTCAGAAGGAAAAATTTCCACAAATAATATATAACAAAACAAATATTTTTCTATTTTTAATAAAATAAAAATGCAAGCTTCATGAATTTTGATAAAAACTGTTTTTTATGTATTGTGATTACTGTTTGCAGTTTGCTAAGTATTAATGTACAGGCGCAGTTTGATATACCCGAACCAATAATTAATACCGGTTCTTACACTATAACTGATACTGTATATATGTCTCCTATAGGCGATGACAGCAATCCGGGAACCTTTAGTGAACCGGTTAAAAGTTTTAATACTGCTCTTCAAAAACTTCCTTTTGGAGTAGCCGGAGTTAACAATGGAAATGCTTACGGGCTAATTATGCTTAAGGAGGGTTTCTATGAAACGCATACCGGTTTTCTGCAAAGCATTAGTAATTTTCAAAGTGGAAATACTTTTAAAAATGTAAGTATTGAAGGAATAGGTGAAGTTATTATTGGAGGAACTGTAGATTCTTTTGCAAACGGACATTTATTGAGACTTTTGGGAAACCATATCTTTATTAAAAATATCAAACTCAGATATTCTCACGGGATAGGCTTACTTTTAAACAGGCCTTCAGGATTAACAAGTCGACAAAACAATGTACTTATTGAGAATGTACAGGTTGATAGTGTAGGAAATTTCTCTATGTTACTGAGTGGTATCGATACTGTTTTAGTTAGACATTCAGGTTCTTATTATTCCAGCAGACCATTCAAAGACAGTTTAACTACTCCTTGTCAATGGCCAAGCGGTATTAAGTTTTTAAACAGCCGGGATTGTATAATTCATGACTCTGAAATAGCTTATACCAGAGGCGAAGGATTAAATTTTCAAAATAGCCTTAGAGGAAAGGCATACAACAACACTCTCCGTGATAACGGCTTGAATTTTTACAATGACAACTCAGCAAAACTAATTGTTAGAAACAACCACATATATAACACTCCCGGTATTGGTGAGGTGTATTGGAGAAATTGTCCTGCCGATACAACTAAGGTGTTATCCGGCACCGGTATATTAATTGCTAATGAAGGTTCGTGTAATAGTGGCAGCGCACCGGTTTTTGAGAACTGTATGACTAAATGCATCTTACCGGATGAATTTATCCGAAATGTTGATAGCATGTTTGTCTACAACAATATTTTTCAAAATAATGGCAGAAGCATTTCTTTTTGGCAGGGTGAAACCGACCACGTTGGTGTAAATTGTGTTAGAAATGTATTCATCTTTAACAATACCATAATAGGCAGCCTTGGTAGTACAGAGGCTTCCAATTCGGGCATGGTACATGTTTTTTACCCCAGCTATAACGCATTATTCAACAATTTTTACGGCACCTTAGATAATATCCATATTTCTCATAACATTATATCTTATGACACGGCGGTATATAAAAATATCACTCCTGTCAGAAAAGTGCTTCATAATTTTCATCCGGGACCGCTTGATATTCAGTTTGGGTATAACTTATGGGTAAGAAATCATCAATATCTTGGCACAAACAGCATAGTAAGAAGTGAATTACCGGCTGAATTACCATTGTTAAAAGATACTTTAAACAAAATTACTCCCTGCGATGAGAATTTAGTTTTTGTTTATGAAGCGCCAAGAGCATTTGATTTTTTAACAAAAGATTATTTAGGTAATGAAAGGACTGAATTCACAAATGTGGGTGCTTTAGAGTACGAAGACAATTGTAACTTACATTATAACATCTCTCCCCCTTTACAAAATGAAACGGATATCCTAATTTACCCGAACCCTTGCCTGAATTGCAGCTCAATTAAAATAAACGGGCTTAGCAATTCAAATCAATATTACTATCAACTGTTTACTATACAAGGCAGGCGTTTATCTCAGGGGTTGATAAAAAACCATCAAATAGAAATGCCTCTTGCCGGAAATGGAATTCATTTGCTTTATATTATGAATGAAAACAAAAAAACGGTACACAAACTTGTAATAAAAAACCATTTTTAAAATACTGAAAGAATATTTTAAGCAAAAAATCAAAAAATCTGTTCTCCGGGAGTTAAATTATATTTCACAATCTATAAAAAAGTAATTTATCTTACGTAGATTATACAGAATGCTTGTCAGCAAAGAGTAAAAGCAAGAAAAAAAATTAAATAAATCTTCATTTTTAAACTTTTTCTACCGAATATAAGTTAAAATAAGTTCGTTAAATGGGTGTAAATTTTGAAATTATGAATATTTGGCGTTTACTTTGCACAGAATTTCGATAACAGAACAAACATAATTATGGCCAAAAACCTGCTGATTGTAGAGTCCCCTGCTAAAGCTAAAACTATAGAAAAATTCCTGGGAAAAGATTTCAAAGTAGTTTCAAGCTATGGGCATATCAGGGATTTAAAAAAAGATAAAATTTCAGTAAATACAGAAGAGAACTATGCTCCTATTTACGAAATCCCTTCTGATAAGAAAAAATTGGTTGACAGCCTTAAAAAAGAAGCAAAATCAGCAGAAACTGTTTGGCTCGCAACGGATGAGGACCGCGAGGGGGAAGCTATTTCCTGGCACTTATGTGAAATATTGGGATTAGAGCCCAAAGAAACAAAAAGGATAGTTTTCCATGAGATAACTGATAAAGCCATTCGAAAAGCTATAGAAAATCCACGTACAATCAATATGCATCTGGTGGATGCTCAGCAAGCAAGAAGAATTTTAGATCGCTTGGTAGGCTTTGAATTATCCCCTGTTTTATGGAGAAAAATAAGCATGAAGGGTGGATTATCTGCCGGCAGGGTACAATCTGTTGCTGTGAGATTAATAGTAGAAAGAGAACGGGAGATAATGGATTTCACTCCTAAAAACAATTTTAAGCTATCTGCAAATTTTAATGTAAAAGATAAATCCGGTTTAGAAGCAGTAATGAAAGCAGATGCTTCTTTCACATTCAAAGAAGAAAAAGAAGCTCAGGAATATCTTGAAAAATGCAAGCCGGCTACTTATGAAATAAAAACTCTGGAGACCAAGCCGGCAAAAAAGACACCGGCGCCTCCTTTTACGACTTCCACCTTACAACAGGAAGCTGCCCGAAAGCTTAACTTTTCTGTATCCAGAACTATGAGTGTGGCTCAAAAACTATACGAATCCGGTAAAATCACTTACATGAGAACTGACTCAGTAAATTTATCTGATTCAGCAATGGAAGAAGCCGCCAGTGTTATCTCTAAAGACTTTGGAGATAAATATGTTAAAAACAGAAGGTTCAAAACTAAATCTTCCGGGGCACAAGAAGCTCACGAAGCTATCAGACCTTCTTATATCAGTGAATCTTCAGCCGGCAACAGCAATGATGAGGAACGTTTATATGAATTAATATGGAAAAGAACCATCGCATCTCAGATGAGCGACGCTGAATTAGAAAGAACTACGGCAAAAATAGAAATCAGCACCACTAAAGATATGCTTACTGCCAAAGGTGAGGTTTTGAAGTTTGATGGTTTCTTAAAAGTGTATTTGGAATCAAGAGACGAGGACAGCGAGGAAGAAAGCTCAGGAATCCTGCCTCCTTTAGAAACAGGTCAAAAGTTAGATTTAATTGAATTTACAGCTACGGAAAGATTTACCCGCCAACCGCCGCGATACAATGAAGCCAGCTTAGTAAAAAAACTCGAAGAGTTAGGCATTGGAAGACCTTCCACTTATGCTCCGACTATCAGTACAATACAGAAGAGGAATTATGTTGAAAAGAAGGAATTGGAAGGAAAAAACAGAACTTTTACAGTCTTAAGATTAGCCGGTGATAAAATCGATAAAAAGGTAAATAACGAAACCTATGGGCACGAAAAAAATAAGTTATACCCTACCGATATCGGAAAAGTTGTGAATGATTTTTTAGTCCAGTATTTTGACAAAGTGATGGATTACGGATTTACGGCAAAGATTGAGGAAGAGTTTGATGAAATTGCCAGTGGTCAGAAAAAGTGGGTTAAAATGATTGATGTTTTCTACAAACCATTCCATGAGAATGTAAAAGAAACTATAGAAAATGCAGAAAGAGCCACCGGAGAAAGAGAACTGGGAGTAGACCCAAAAACAAAAAGACCTGTTTTTGCAAGAATGGGGAAATACGGACCAATGGTACAAATAGGTCAGGTTGAAGATGAAGAAAAGCCACTTTTTTCTAAAATGCCTGCAAACTTTACCATTGATACAATTACGCTTGAAGAAGCCTTAAAACTTTTTGACTTACCACGGGTCTTAGGTGAATACGAAGACAAAGAAGTTACGGCTGCCATTGGAAGGTTTGGACCTTACATAAGACATAACAGTCTTTTTGCGTCCTTAAAGAAAGATCAAAATCCTCACACTATCACTTTTGAGGAAGCTGTAAAATTGATTGAGGAGAAAAAAGAAAAAGACAAAAATAAATATATAGCAACATTTGAGGAGCAAGATATACAGGTGTTAAACGGACCATATGGGCCTTATATAAAACAAGGGAGAAAAAATTTTAAAATTCCAAAAGACACAGACCCAAAGACACTCACAGCGGAAGATTGTCTGGAAATCATAAAAAACACTCCTGAAAAAAAGGGAGGAAGAGGACGAGCCAAAAAAAAATAATATGAAAGGAATATGGCTGAAGTAAAACTTGAAACACTCATTAAGCTTCTCGATGACCCGGATGAAGAAGTATATTTTCAGATTTCAGATGAAATCAGAAATTTGGGTACTTATGTTATTCCTAAGCTTGAGTCAATCTGGGAAACAAACCCTAATCCTTTAATTCAGGAAAGGATTGAAAATATTATCAGTGAAATTCAACTTCATGAGCTTTGTATTGAATTTGATGAATGGCTTGATGATAATGGCCAAAATCTTTTAACCGGTATTTGCCTGGTAAATCGCTTTCAATATCCGGAATATGACCAAAATGATTTTCTTAGAAGTATTCAGAAAATCGAACAATCAATCTGGTTGGAACTTGCTCCCTATCTTACATCTTTTGAGCAAATAAATGTTTTTAATAAAGTTTTCTACGAAATTTATGGCTTTCAGGGTATTCCTGTAAATGAAAATATGAATCATATTATGCCTAACAGAGTTTTAGAGAACAAAAAAGGGGTTGCTCTAACCATAGGCATTATTTATCTTCTTTTAGCCGAAAGACTTCATATTCCTCTAAAAGGAGTAAACCTGCCAGGGAGATTTATACTGGCATATTGTAATAAAGAAAATCCATCCTACTTTAGTGTTCTAAATAATCCCGGAAATATTTTATTTTATGTAAATCCACATAAATCCGGTGCAATCTTCACTATTGATGAAATAAAAGAATTTTTGAATAAATACGATTTACCTGCCAAAAATGAATTTATTCTCCCTTGCTCAAATATTCAGATTGTATATCTGCTTTTTGAATACATGTCTAAAGCTTATGAAAGTATGAGGAATAAACAAAAATTTCATCAATCCGAATTTCTGATGAAACACCTGCAAAAAAAGATTTCAGAAAACGATATTTGAACTTTTCACTATTTCAAGGCAAAGTTTTTCTAACTTCGTTAAATTAAAATATATCAATAATTTTTTAAAATGAGTTTAAATTCTTTAGTAAGCAGCTTAAATGAGTATTCTCTACAACTTACTATGATATTTACTGCCATTATAGTTGCTTTAGTTTTAAAAAAATTAATCAATAGTTATATAAAGAGAAATATCAACTTACGTCCGGAAAACAGAACAAGTTTAGTATTTTTAAATCATTCACTCAGCTTTCTGTTATTTCTGTTTTTAGGCATTTTTGTTATTTACAATATTCCTTATCTCAAAGCTCTTTCTGTTTCACTATTTGCAGGAGCAGGTATTTTGGTAGTAATTATAGGTTTAGCTTCTCAACAAGCTTTTTCAAATATTGTGAGTGGAATTTTTATTGTAATATTCAAACCCTTCAGGGTTGGTGACAGAATAGAAGTAAGTACTGAACAAAGAGGTGTGGTAGAAGACATAACTCTTCGCCATACTGTTATCAGAAATTTTGAAAACAAAAGAATTATTGTACCTAATTCATTAATCAGCAGCCAAATAATAGTTAACCTAAATATAGGTGATGATAAAATTTGTCGCTTTGTAGATTTTGGAATCAGCTTTGACAGTGATGTTGAAAAAGCGATTTCAATTATGAAGGAAGAGTGTGAAAATCACCCGCTTTCAATAGATAACCGAACTGAAGAACAAAAAGCAGCCGGTGACCCAAAAGTTACTGTCAGATTGATAAATTTTGGAGATTCTTCTGTTAATTTGAGGGCTTTTGTTTGGGCAGCAGACCCCCCCACTGCTTTTAAGTTAGGTAGTGAACTAAATATCAGCATTAAAAAACGATTTGATAATGAAGGAATTGAAATTCCTTTTCCTTACAGAACTTTGGTATTTAAAAATCAGGGAAATAATAATTCGCCCAATGTTACTGTACCCCCAATAAAATAATATGACTTTAGTATATTTTTATCAGCTCATACTTGCTTTACTAGGTCTGGTTTTATTGATAAAAGGAGCTGACTTCTTTGTAGAAAGCGCATCTGCGATTGCAAAAAAACTGCAAATTCCGGAGTTTATCATTGGCTTTACTATAATTGCTTTGGGAACTTCACTTCCTGAGTTCGGTTCAAATATTTATAGCTCTGCAATAGGTCATGATGACTTCATAGTTGGAAATATTATTGGAAGTAATCTTTTTAACCTTTTGGCTGTGCTTGGGATTTGTTCTTTGATGTTCCGGGTTTATATCAGCCCGCGAACGCTTTTCATTGACTGGACTTTCTCATTGATTTTATCTGTATTGTTGATGATTCTAATTTACGGATTCGCTTTGACCTCCAATCAATCCGGTTTTTTATCCAGAGCTGATGGACTGGTTTTAATTTTCTTGTTCATCGGGTTTTATATTTACATTATCCGTACTTCCAAAAAAGATCTCCCTGTTGAAAATGAAAAGTTTTCAGCAAAATCAAATACATGGAATATTCTTAGTCTCATTGGAGGATTAGCTGCTCTGCTATTAGGAAGCAAATTAGCTGTCGACGGACTCAAAGATTTAAGTGGTCTTATTGGAATATCTCAACATACTACTGCCGTAATTTTGTTAGCCGGCGGCACTTCTTTACCTGAGTTAAGTACTGCTTATGCTGCATTTAAAAATAACAAGGGAAATATGGCCGTGGGGTCTATCATTGGCTCTAATATCATTAACATTGGTTTAATCCTTGGGATTAGTGTTTTAATTCACCCAACTATTGTATTAAAAGAATATTTCAATGATTTGTCTTTTTTAATTGTGGGTACTACTTTACCTCTTATTGTCTTAATATTTATGTATGCTTCACAGAAAAAAACCGGTAAATTACCTTATATATCTATAGCCCTCGGAACGGTAATGATGGTTCTTTTTCTCACCTTTTTATACAGTAATATCAATGAGTTTCTGGGTTTATAAATTTAGGGGAATTTAAAAGCCTGTTGTTTTACATATTTTGATTTATACCCTTCAGTTTCTTGCTCTATAATCAGTTCCATGGCTTCTGTATTTTCAAAAACTTCTTTTATATTTTTAATTTCAGCAACCGGAATTCCATTTTTGTGACAATATTCTAAGGTAGCCGTGCTATTTACTTTTTTAAACGCATCCTGTAGAAACTCAAGAAGAATAAGTCTGTTATTTACCCTCATTTCATTAGTTTGAAATCGCTGATCCAAAGGCAGCTTTTCCAACTCCAAAAATTTACACAAACCTTCAAATTGACGATTACTTCCAATAGCTAAAACAATACTCTTATCATCTTTTGTTTTACATTGCTCTCCATAAGGTGCAATGTTAGGATGCAAACTGCCGGAAAGTCCCGGCAATTTATTTGCTATTAACCAATTTGAAGCTTGATTTGTCAAGGCAGAAACGGCTGCTTGAAAAAGAGAAACTTTTATGTGACTCCCCTCATTGTTTCTTTCTCTCCTAAGTAAGGCTGTTAAAATTCCCTCTTTTAACTGATGGGCAGCTAAAACATCTATCAAAGCAACCGGCATCTTTAATGGTCCGCTAGTATCACTGCCATTGATACTCATAAATCCACTCTCAGCTTGTAGAATCAAATCGTAAGCAAGTCTTTCTGATTGGTCAAAAAAACCGGTAATCCAGCCGTAAATTAAAGATTTATTTATTTTTTCAAGATTTGAATAATCCAGATTATACGTCTGCAATTTAGCCTCACTAAGGTTTGTAAGGAATATATCCGTTCCTTTCACCAGCTTTTTTATCTGTTGAAGATCTTTTGAATCAGTTAAATCAGCATACATTAACTTTTTGCCATAGTTAACTGATAAATAATAAGCAGATAAATGTTCCGGTGTACTTTCATTATCCAACTTCCACGTTCTGGTATTGTCACCTTTTGTCCGTTTATTTTCAATTTTTAAAACCTCGGCTCCGAGTTCAGCCAAGAAACTACCAACAGAAGGACCGGCCAATACCGTTGACATGTCTATAACTTTGATTCCTTTTAAAATATCCATCCCTTCATAAATTTACTACTTTGTGAAATCAATCTTCAAATATCTTTTGACCGATTTGAGCGGTTGAGTAAAAAGCCCAGATTGATATCCCTGCAGCTACAGAAACATTTAATGAGTGCTTAGTTCCATATTGAGGTATTTCCAAACATTCATCAGCCAAATCCATGATTTCATCCTGCACGCCTTCGACCTCATTTCCAATTACCAAAACAGCTTTTTTCCCATCCCAATTAAGCTTATCCATCATCAGACTATTATCTGCCTGCTCAAGTGCAAATATTTTGTAATCGTTTGACTTTAGATCGCTTATAAGCTCATTAATATCCTTTCTGTATTCCCATTTAACGGTTTCAGTAGCTCCCAGTGCAGTTTTATGAATCTCTCTGTGAGGTGGTTGGGCAGTAATGCCACACAAATAAATCTTTTCTATTCGAAATGCATCCGCAGTTCTAAATATAGCACCGGTATTATTCAAACTTCTGATATTATCTAAAACCAGAATTAATGGCATCTTAGTTGATTTTTCAAAATCTTCATTTTCCAGACGCTGAAGGTCTTCCATTGATTTTTTTCTGAACTCATGCATTTCAATAGACTTTTTAATATTTAAATGATTATACTTTTTTCTTCTCCGTCCAATAAATCTTTATAATAAAAAATTGTATTCTCTTTAGTAATGTTTATTGAGCAAAAACTAACTGAAGCTACTATTGCAAATCGGTTTAAGCAAACTGCATTCAATGGATTTTCCATTCCTGCTTCTAAATGAAAATTTTTAATGCTGTTGAAATCAGGTTTTTTAATTTCGCCTAAAAACTTTTCCAGCCAATGCTCTCTCTCTTTTTTTTGAGAGTTACTAAAAAGGGCTGATGAAGAAATAATATGTGGTTTTTTAGAATCCTCATTTTTGATGTGTAAGTCTTTGGAATCCCAACGAAAATCGAATAAACCCTGCTTGATATCAAAGAAAACAATAGTAAAAGGCTCAATCCCCTCTAAGTCGTAATCATTGAAAAAAGTTAATTTGTCTGATGAACTCATGAAGTCTATCAGTACCAATCCCCTGCTTTTTTTATAGGGTAACTCCCGCTTATGCTTTTCAAATGCACCATTCATAAGGCAGGCTACCTGCTGCCCTGCATTTACACAAATCCAGGAACCACCCCCTTGAGGATCTTTTGGATAAAAAAGTTTTTTATTTTCAATAAAATATTTTTTTGGCAGTTTTGCTTTAGGTCTCAAAGGTGATTCATCTCTGTTAACATTGAAAAAAAAGGAATCATCTTCAGCCGAAAAAAAAGTAAATGTACACATAGAGCCATTGAATTTTTCGAAATTAAATTAGGATTACTTTAAAAATAGTAATTTTGGGCTTTCAAAAGTAAAATAATAAGTCAATATATTACATGCACGAAAAAATAGTTATCCTCGATTTTGGTTCGCAATATACTCAGTTAATAGCCCGTAGAATTAGAGAGGCAGGAGTTTACAGCGAAATACTGCCTTACAATAAGAAGTTTGAAATCACTAAAAATATAAAAGGTGTTATTCTTTCCGGAAGCCCTTTTTCAGTTCGGGCTAAAAACACTTTGAAGCCTTTGTTTACAGACTACCTGGATAAAGTTCCTACACTGGCAATTTGTTATGGCGCACAGTGGGTGGTAGATAATTTTGGTGGAAAAGTAGAGTCTTCCCAAAAAAGAGAATACGGTCGGGCAAATCTGAAAATTCTAAAAAAAGAACACCCTTTATTTAAAAGTATTCCTGCTGAATCACAAGTCTGGATGTCACATGCCGATTCTATAATGGAGTTACCGGAAGGTTTTAATATTATAGCTCAAACAAATGACATTCCGGTTGCGGCTTTTGAAAGGGAAATTAATGGCACTGATGAAAAAGCTCTTTTAGGTGTTCAATTTCACCCTGAAGTAGTTCATACTGTCTACGGAGCTGAGATCCTTTCTAATTTTCTGTTTAGTGTCTGTGCTTGCAAAGGAGACTGGACACCTGAAGTATTCATAGAAGAGGCTATTGAAAAGATACGTAAAACAACGAATGGCAGAAAAGTACTAATCGGACTTTCCGGAGGAGTAGACTCAAGCGTTGCGGCTATTTTAATTCACAGAGCTATAGGTAAAAACCTACATTGTGTTTTTGTAAACAACGGACTTTTGAGAAAAAATGAATTTTCAGAAGTTTTGGAGTCCTATAAAGATATGGGGTTGAATATTACAGGAGTTGACGCGAGTAAAAAATTTTACGAAGAGTTAAAAGGGGTTGATGACCCTGAAAAAAAACGTAAAATAATTGGTCGTGTATTTATTGAAGTTTTTGATGAAGAAGCCCATAAAATAGAAGAAGTCGACTGGTTAGCACAGGGAACTATTTATCCTGATGTTATTGAATCTGTTAGTGTACACGGGCCTTCAGTCACTATCAAATCACATCATAATGTGGGTGGTCTACCTGAAAAGCTAAATATGAAAGTACTGGAGCCATTAAGGGCTCTGTTTAAAGATGAAGTTAGGAAGATTGGCTATGAATTAGAGATTTCTCCTTCTATTTTGGAAAGACACCCTTTCCCGGGTCCGGGTCTTGGCATTCGAATAATTGGAGATATAACTGAAGAGAAAGTCAGAATTTTACAGGAAGCAGACTATATTTTTGTAAATTCGTTAAAGGAACGTAAGCTTTATAATGATGTTTGGCAAGCCGGCGCAATGTTGTTGCCGGTAAAAAGTGTAGGTGTCATGGGTGATGAAAGAACTTATGAAAATGTCGTGGCACTCAGAGCAGTGAGCTCTGTAGATGGTATGACGGCAGACTGGTGTCACTTGCCTTATGATTTTTTAGCCGAAGTTTCGCAAAAAATAATTAACCAGGTAAAAGGTATAAACAGGGTTGTCTATGACATTAGCTCAAAACCACCATCTACAATTGAATGGGAATAAAAAATATATTTGGATTTTACTTCTAAGTATAGTGTTTCAATCATGCGCAATTCTGCGTGGGCCGTCAGAACCTGAGAGAGATGTTTTGATTATCGATGGTACCCGCACAGAAGAAGAGTTGAAGGCAGAAGACATTGAAATAATAGTTGACCCGGATGTGGATCCGGATGAAGTATATATTCCTAAAATCGGCTTTCTGTTGCCTTTATTTTTAGACTCCTTAAATATTAATATTTATGATGAAATATATTTTTCCCCTGAAGATTTTGAAAGGTCTAAATTAGGGCTTAACTTTCTTAAAGGAGTTAAGTTAGCTATTGATAGTCTGGATAAAAAAGGATTAAACCTAAATGTTAAAATCTGGGACTCCGCCAATGATCCACAAAAAGTACGACGACTGTTTAACTCGGGAGCATTCGATTCTCTGGACATTCTGATTGGGCCGATTTACAATAGTCCCCTAAGAACTGCCACACAGTTAAATAAAAACAAAGAACTGTTTGTTGTTTCTCCCCTTTCTCCTGCCGATAATATCACCGAAAAAAACCCTTATTATTTACAAATTAATCCCACAATCAAAATGCATTGTGATGTGTTGTTTGATTATATTATTTTTAAACACAGATATCAAAACAATATAGTTCTCTACCCGGAACAGGATAAAAACAGTCCGGCAGTTGAGTATCTCAAAGAACTACTGAAAATCTATACCGAGAGAAATCCATTTGCTACTTTTAAACTTCAATTTGCACAAATTGACTCAGCAAGGGTACCAAATGCAAACTTAAGCAGATTCTTGGTTCCCGGAACTCAAAATAACTTTATTATCCCTACTCTAAATCCCGGAGTGGTTAATAATTTTGCTCGTCAATTATTTAACGAAGTAGAGGATTATGATATCAATGTATTTGGGTTCCCAATTTGGGGTAATGTAGAACGAATTCGAATGGATTACCTTCATGGACTGAATGTTCATTTCACATCCAGTTTTCATACTGATAATGAAAAAAAAGAAATCGTGGAATTCAATAAAAAGTTCTATCAGGCTTTTAACAACATTCCAGATGAAAATAGCATTAAAGCCTATGATATTTCCATGTACTTTTTTTACTTATTACATGAATTCGGGCAAGATTTCAAAACTTATCTGGAAGATTACATTTACAGAGGATTGCACACAAATCTATATTTCAAAGCCGAGTTAAATGATGATATTTTAACAACTGAATTATCCGAATCAGCTCCTCAAAGAGGTAGAATCGACAATAAAAATGATATTAATTTTTATCAGAACAGTTCATTACATATTTTGCGATTTGAAGACTTTTCTTTAAAAAAGGTAAATTAAAACCTACATCCATTTTTATTAAATTTTTTACATGAAACCATTTATTTTCTTTGTCTTTCTTTTTGTCTTTTCAAATTTAGTTTCACTTACTGCTTCTGATTTTAATATAACATTTAAAGGGCAGCTTCCATATAACCAAACTCTCAGTGGAATATGGTCTTACGCAGCACCTGACGGGACTGAATATGCCATTGTTGGAACCAGGTCAGGAACCTCAATTGTTGATATATCTGACCCGTCAAACCCTGAAGAGAAGTTTTTTATACAGGGTGCAACTTCAGACTGGCGTGAAATAAGAACATTTGAACATTATGCTTATATTACTACAGAAGGCGGCGGTGGTTTACAAATTTTAAATCTCAGCAATTTACCTAATAATGTAAATGTGAATACATGGACCGGACCTGCAAATGAAGTAAATACAGCACATACTATCTTTATCGATGAAAACGGCTTTGCCTTTGTCAATGGATTTAACAATGCGGATGGAACTATACCGGGAAATCAGCGTGGTTTTTTAATCCTTGACCTGAATGCTAATCCAATAAACCCTCCAATTGTAGGAAGCTTTTCCGATGCTTATGTCCACGATTGCTATGGTAGAAATGATACTATCTATGCCGCCTTAATTTATCAGGGAATAGTAGCCGTCATTGATGTGAGCGACAAAGCTAATCTTCAAATAATTCAAACTTTTGAAACACCCTCTCTATTTACACATAATACATGGTTATCCGATGACGGAAAGACTCTTTTTACTACAGATGAAGTTTCCGGTGCTTATATTGCTGCATACGACATTTCAAATTTAAACAGCCCCCAGTTATTAGATAGAATTAGAATTTTACCCGGCTCAGGTTTAATTCCGCATAATGTGCATTACCTAAACGGTTTTTTAGTAGCCTCATATTACCGAACTGGAGTGGTCGTAATAGATGCAAGGTATCCGGATAATCTAATTGAAGTGGGTCGCTATAATACTTCCATATATAGCCCTTCAAACGGATTTAACGGATGCTGGGGAATTGATCCTTATCTTCCTTCGGGAAATGTTATTGCCTCCGATATTGAAAATGGTTTATTTATTTTAAAACCCGACTATGAAAGGGCAGCCTATCTTGAAGGCTTAATCATTAATTCAAATGATGGTTTCCCTCTTATTTCTGCCGACATTAAAATACTTGGAACCTCGCAAACTGAACGCACAAATTTAAATGGAGAGTACAAAACCGGTGCTCCGGAAACCGGTGAGTATACGTTGGAAATATCCAGAAGCGGATGTACAACTAAAACTACAAATGTAAACCTTTACACAGATTCCATAATTTATAAAAATTTTGTATTGAATTGCACGACAACCAATGCGAATGAAGTAAGTATCGCAGAGGTCTTTTATCAACTTGATGTTACGAACAGTCAGATTTTACTTAAAAACCAAATGAGTAATGAATCTCTTTTAGTGAATATTTACGATATTTCAGGCAGAATACATTCAAATTTTGCAATTAACGCTTTGGAGCTTAAAGAAATAAATCAGCCTCCGACTCCCGGAATATATTTTATCCATATTTTTAATACAGATAAGCAAATACATTCTGTAGAAAAAGTTTACCTTCAATAATTAAACATCAGAAATGGAAAAATACTCAAAATTTGCAGTAATAGGTTTGGGAAGATTTGGAGAAACAGTAGCTAAAACACTGGCAGAAAAAGGCGCAGAAGTATTAGGAATAGATACCAGAGAAGACATCATTGAAAATATAAGGGATGACATTGCTTATGCTGTTAAAATGGATGCTACGGATATAAAGGCTCTTCAAAATCAAAACATTGAAGACATGGATGTAGTAATAGTCGCTATAGGAAATGATTTTGAAAGTCTTTTACTGACTACTGTTCAGTTGCAGTCAATGAATATAAAAAGACTTATCACAAGGGCAAATACTATTTTTCAAAAAAAAATACTTGAAAAGATTGGGATTAAAGAAATCATAGCTCCGGAAATAGAAGTTGGAGTCTCTTTAGCTGAAAAATTACTTTCACCTAACCTTTTAACCTTTATCCCCCTTCCTGATGAATATGAAATTGTAGAAATTGCATGTCCTGAAAATGTTGTAAATCAAAAAATTGAAGATATAAACATTCGTAAAAAATACAACATTAATATAATCACAGTTAAGCGAAAAGTGTATAAAGAAGGCAAGAAAGATCCCGAGATTAGCGTCATTGGAGTACCCAAACCGGAGACTATTCTTTTAGAAGATGATACTATCTTATTGATAGGAAAAGACAAAGATATTAACCGCTTTATTGACACCAATTCATAAGTCTCTGAAAATCTTTACTGCTTTTTGAATAATCACCGCAAGTTGGTGAGTTTTTAACGATAATTATCTTTATATTTGCGACTTGATTAAAAAAACCATTAGAAAAATTCAATATAACTATTAAATTATGCAAGGAAAAGGCCTTATTAAGTTTTTTGGTATTGCGCTGATTATTGTTTGCCTTTATCAGTTATCATTCACTGTTGCTTCTTACAGAGCTGAGCAAAAAGCAAATAATTTCGTAAAGGAAAGAATTCAAATACCTGATGCGGAAGCTATCAGCGGAATGTTTGACGGCAATACCCGACTTCAAATTGACTATTTAGACTCACTTAACAGAGAGAAAAATAGTATAAAGAGAAGATTTTTAGATTCTATAGGTAATGAAGTTGCACTGAATTTCCTTGTTGAACAATACACTTACAGAGATGCCGCGGAAAGGCAACTAAGTTTAGGACTTGACTTAAGAGGAGGAATGAGTGTGATTTTGGAAATTTCTCAACCCGATTTATTGAGAGCTCTTTCCGGATACAGTTCTGACGAAAACTTTGAAAGAGCATTGAACCTGGCAGAAGAAAGAAGGTTTGAAAGCAATGTAGATTTTGTAACTACATTTGGACAAGCTTATGAAGAGGTTAATCCGGGTGGTCGTTTAGCAGCTATTTTTGCTACTCCTGAAAATCAGGAAATAATTAATATCACTTCTTCTAATCAGGAAGTTCTGAACGCAATCAATAGAGAATCCAGAGAAAAAATCAGAAATACCTATAATATTCTGAGAATTAGGATTGACCGTTTTGGTGTTACTCAGCCCAATATCTCCTTACAGGAATTAACCGGTAGAATTACCGTTGAATTGCCGGGTGTTGATGACCCTGAAAGAGTTAGAAGACTTTTACAATCAACAGCAGAATTAAACTTTTGGATAGCCTGGGACAATGCTGATCTGATTGACTTTCTTTTTGAAGCCAATAATGTGTTGGCAGAAATTAAGAAAGCAGAAAGAGGAGATGTTGAAGTTGATGAAGCTGACACTATTTCTGAACCGATTATAACTCCGGTTGAAGACGAAGTTGGTATAAATGATGAACCGGTTGAACCGGCTGAAGTAGAAGAAGATGGTGATGCAGGATTGTTTGACGGTTTGGGTGACATTGGAGATGACGGTATTTTAGATGCTCAGGAAGATGAAGACTTTGCATTGGAAAACCCTTTATTTAATATTTTATCGCCAAACCTAATACCTACACAGGATGGTGGACAAAGTATAGGAGACGGTCCTGTTATCGGATATGTAAACTCTTTTAATAAAGATCAAGTTATGGAATATCTTAACATGGACAGAGTCCGTGCGATATTTCCACGTAACGTAAAATTCGTTTGGTCAGCACTTCCTATCGAGTCTGAGGGACAGCAAATTTATGAACTATATGCCTTGGAAACTACACCCGGTCAGGACAGACCCCTTCTTAGTGGAAATGTTGTAGTTAATGCAGGCCAGGACTTTGATCAATTCGGTAATGCTATTGTAAATATGAGCATGAACCGGGAAGGTAGTGTCAGATGGAGACAAATTACCGGTGATAACGTAGGTAAATCCATAGCTATCGTATTAGATGATGAAGTTTATTCTGCTCCTACAATTCAGGGAGAAATCAGTGGTGGAAGAACGCAGATTACAGGTCGTTTTGATATCAGAGAAGCTCAGGATTTAGCAAATATACTTAGAGCAGGTCAGCTTCCTGCCAGAGCAGAAATTGTTGAAGAAGAAATTGTAGGACCATCACTTGGTCAGGAATCTATTAATGCAGGCTTGCAGTCTCTCCTAATAGGTCTATCGCTGGTATTCATTTTTATGATTTTATATTACAATATTGGAGGTATAATTTCCAATATAGTTCTATTCTTAAACCTGTTTTTCATACTAGGAGTACTAGCCTCTCTTGGAGCCGCACTTACCCTACCGGGAATTGCGGGTATTGTATTAACCATAGGTATGGCTGTGGATGCAAACGTAATTATTTATGAACGTATAAGAGAGGAGCTAATAAAAGGCAAAGGCATAAAGATGGCCATAAAAGATGGCTATTATAACTCCTATTCAGCTATTGTAGATGCTAACTTAACTACTTTAATTACAGGCTTTATATTACTTTTCTTCGGATTAGGGCCGGTACAAGGTTTTGCAACTGTTTTAGTAATCGGTATATTCTCCTCTTTCTTTACCGCAGTATTAATCTCAAGATTAATTATTGAAGGCCTTACAAACAGAGAAAAGAAAGTTAACTTTTTCAATAAATATACTGAAGGAGCCTTTAAAAATTTAAATTACGACTTTATTAATAAACGGAAATTTACTTATATACTATCCGGTATCATTATACTTTTAGGTATAACGTCGATGCTAACCAGAGGATTTGAGTTGGGAGTGGA
Source organism: Chitinophagaceae bacterium (assembly GCA_007695095.1). Classification (NCBI taxonomy): domain Bacteria; kingdom Pseudomonadati; phylum Bacteroidota; class Chitinophagia; order Chitinophagales; family Chitinophagaceae; species Chitinophagaceae bacterium. The sequence continues at coordinate 94,230 of REEL01000088.1, forward strand.
TTTCCAGGGAGGAAGAAGTTATGTTGTACGTTTTGATCAAAGTGTTAATACCACTGAATTAAGTACATCTCTAACTGATCAGTTTGAGGCTATGCCTGAAGTAAAAACTTTTGGTGCAAGCAATCAGGTGAAAATCACTACTGCTTTCATGATTACAGACAGCAGACCTGAAGCTGACAGTATAGTTGAGAATCTACTATTTGAAGGAGTCAAAGATTTTTATGACTCTGAAATAACTTATAATGAGTTTATCAATAACTTCAGAATGAGCTCTGTTAAGATTGGCCCTAACATTGCCGATGATATCAGGCAGGGTGCGATATGGGCTACGGTATTTTCATTAGTAGGTATATTCTTGTATATTCTCGCCAGATTCCGGAGGTGGCAGTTTAGTATTGGTGCAATCATAGCTATCTTCCATGATGTATTGATAATGTTAAGTATATTCTCTATTTTCAAGGGGATACTTCCATTCTCAATGGAAATAGATCAGGCTTTTATTGCAGCAATCCTAACTATTATTGGTTACTCTATAAATGATACGGTGATAGTTTTTGACCGTATTCGTGAATACCTGATTCTCCATCCAAGAGAAAAAATGGACAAAACAATTAATCTGGCAATTAACAGTACTTTAAGTCGTACAGTTATCACGGCAATTACAACCTTACTCGTTGTTGTTATCTTATTCATATTTGGTGGAGAAGTTATCAGAGGGTTTTCTTTCGCCTTATTGATAGGTATCCTGGTAGGTACTTATTCTTCAATCTTTATCGCTTCACCTGCAGTATTGGATATGATTAAGAAAGACAATACCGTCAAAAAGTAATTGCTATAAGTATTTGAACAAATAAAAAAGGGCTGTAAAATTTTTACAGCCCTTTTTTGTTGCCTATTTGTTGACAGTTAATGTTTTGATCTGAGGAGTGAATTGTTCTAGTTTTTTCGACCTAAGCACATTCAAATCATCATTGCTACAAAAGGAATAAAACAATCTGTCCCATTCAAAATGCAAGTAGTTTATATTTAATCTGTTTTTCATTAGGTTATAAAATAATTGAATAATAGAACATTCAAACAATCGAATAGTGAAGTAAAATGAAAGAAAAAAAGAAACGGATTAATTTTAGCAACGTTCTAATTTCTGATTTCTTCATTCAGATGTTCTATTGTTCAAATTAACCATTCTTGTTTTGAGCAATGGGTCACCCAATATCAAGATTGTTTGTTTCATGGAATAGTTTTCAATTTGTTGCATGCATCTACCAACATTTACAGAATCAAGGATATAAAATAATTGAATAATAGAACATTCGAACAATCGAATACAGAAGTAAAATAAAAGAAAAAAGTATAAATACTGCTTCAGAAAAAAAGTAAAGAATCGGGTTATTTTTAGTAAAGTTCTAATTTCTGATTTCTTCATTCAGATGTTCTATTGTTCAAGTCAACCATTCCTGTTTTGTGCAATGGGTTACCCAAAATCAAGATTATTTCGTATAGTGTGATTATCAAGTTAGAAGTTAAACCTTTTGGAGAGTTTCTTTTTTATTGAAAATATTAGGATGGTTGTGAGAACTACAAAATAGCAGAGCCTTCTATAATAGAATAAACTGAATACTTTTTTATCAAAAGTAGCTTTATGAAGTTAAATAGTAACTCATAAATTTAGAATATAAATAGAGTGGGTCTAATGAAAAACTACTACTTTTTTGCAGGGATAAAGTAACGTAAAGAAGCTCCCCCTGAAAAGTTCATGTTATACAAATATCTGTTAGAATATGGAGCATATGTATCAATGCGCATATTAAAACCTAAAATCAAATTATTAACTATAAAAATATCATATTGTACACCTCCCGCAAGCCCATAGTTATGTTCCTGGAAAAACAGGGATTGATTAAAGATATTTTTTATTTCTTCAAAAATACCACCTATCAGTTTTTTATATAAAATACCTGCTGTAAATGTAACTCCATGTGTTTGATTCAAGGCATAGCTGTAGCCCGACATTTTATATCTGAATAGTAAAGGTATCTCTAAATAATCAAGTCTGAAATTTCTGTCCGTGTAATTCCAGTTTTTGCTTGTAGCATCTAACGAATAATTAAGTGTATTTAAAAAAAAGCCTGATTCTACTCCAAAATTGCTGTTAAAGTCATAACCAAAATTGAAACCATACTTTAATCCGGTACCGGAATTAAAACTGTATTTATAATCACTTTCCGCAACAGCCGGAAGAGAAATCTCATTTAAACTATTTCTAACTGACTGAATTCCGACTCCAAAATGAAGCCCTTTAGAGTATTCAGCGGGTGCATTATTTTGGAGTTTCCGAATCCGTCTATTCTCAGATTCCAAATCTAATCCAAAAGGATTATCTACCAATTTATTTATAGAGGCTAAAAAGTCAAAATTTTCATCAAAATTCAATTCCTGTTCACCAAGTAACTGTAAATCAGAAGTCGTTAACATACTTGATTCTGTATTTGAAAAGTCTGTACCTTCAGAATTTACAGCTTCAGATATTTTTTGATTTTCTTCAGTAGTACCGGAAACAGAAGATGCCGGTCTGTACGATTGATTTGAACCTGACTCTCCGGTATTTTTAGTCATAGAAGAATAGCTATTATCAGCCTCAAAACTATTCGTTAGGCTCTCAAATTGAGCTATGTGCTGAATGTCTGAAGAGTTATTTGCTTGAGTATTATAAAACTCTAATTTATTTATGAGGGCTGAAAAGTTAGTTAAAAATTTATATGAATCTTTATGAAGGGCTGTTGATTCAATTTCGGTTTCAGAATTTGAAAGAATGGTATTTTGGTGGAGAAGATAAGAAGATTGAATGCTAAATACAAGCAAGAGAATAGCAATAGCAGATCGGTAAAATCTACGCTGCATTAACATTTTCTTGCGAGCATCTATAGTATCTAAATCATGTTCGATTTTACTCCAGACATCTTTTTCCGGCTTTACACGAAAATCCTCTAAATTATCTTTAAAAAATCGATCCATATTATTTTTATCATAACTTTTTTCCTTACTCATATCTTCTCTTGCTCAAAAATCAATTTCTTCAATAATAAACAATAGCATAGACAGACATTTTGATAAAAGGTTGCATGCTATATTAAATTATCTTCCTGCTTTTTCTTTCGGATAAATATCTAATTGCTTCAACTTCTTTTGCAAAGCTACTCTCGCCCTGGCTAATTGAGATTTAGAAGTACCAACAGAAATATTCAATTCAACTGAAATTCTATCATGCGATAATCCATCTATAGTATATAAGTTAAAGATAGTTCTGTAACCCACCGGTAATTCCTGAATCATCTTTAAAATCTTTTCCATGGGAATATCAGCATAAAAGAAATCATCTGTGTCATTTTCATCGGGTATATTCTTAACCTCTATTAATGGATAAATTGCTACAGAACTTCTTAATTCAGAAATACATGTATTAACAAAAATCCGTTTTAACCAACCATCAAAAGAACCTTTAAAGCTAAATTGATGCAAATTCTGAAAGGCTCTGACAAAACCTTCCTGCAAATAATCTTCTGCTTTGTGATAATCTCCTGCATAACGCAGACAAATAGAAAACATTACAGGAGAATAATACTCATAGAGAATCCTCTGTGACTTTCTGTCATTTTTAAAGCTTTTCTTTATCAGATTAGCCAATGATTCTCCATGAATAATAGCCCCTTCCATTTGAAATATTTAAACAATTAGACTTAATAACTAGTATAAATATATAAATTTAATTGATTAAATAGAAATTATTTAATCAGATTTTTTAAAGCTTTTTAAAAATTCATTTAGTGAATTGAAAGCAACAGCCCTATGGCTGAGTTTCTTTTTAATTTCGTCACCTAATTCGGCAAAAGTATTATTATAACCTTTGGGGATAAATACAGGATCATAGCCAAATCCTCTTGTACCTTTTGGTTCAGTTGAAATTTTACCGTCAATTACACCTTCAAATTGCATTTTAGTATCATCATTTGCAATAAAAGTAAGCACTGTTCTGAATCTCGCCGTTCGGTCAGAAAACTGTTCCAACTTCTTTAATAATTTATTAATATTTTCATTGTCAGAAGCATTTTGACCGGCATACCTGGCTGAAAAAACACCCGGCTCACCTAGCAAAGCTTTCACTTCCAATCCCGTATCTTCGGCAATTACTGATTTGCCGAAAATCTCAAAAACTGTCATGGCTTTAGTTAATGAATTTTCTTCAAGACTAAGAAATGGTTCTTCTATTTCCTTATTATACCCTAAATCTTTCAGTGAAATTAATTTGATGTTTTTTCCTATGATTTGATTGGCTTCTTTTACTTTATGAACATTGTGAGTAGCAAAAATTATTTCAACCTTCATTATAAAATGTGTTTTTTAAATTTGTCCATAACTTATTTTTAGCTTGTTTATCATTTTTTAATACTTCCGGACTTAATGATTTGATAAATGTATAATCTTTAAACTTCATCATCAGTCCCTCCCCCATGCTAATGTTTAATGCAAGCTCTAAAGTTTGTACTCCAAAAAATATAAAAACTTTTGGATCCGGAAACTTTCTTCTAAATGAAGAGAATTGAATATCCGGGTATTTTTTTAAATTAATAACAAAATAGTTTTTGTTTTCAAGCTGTACACTATTCATTATTTTTTCAATAAATGAAAGCATTTCTGAATCCAGCAATATGTCATCTATTTTAACAAATATTATTACTTTAGTATCTTTATCCATGTTGAAGTCAATTTCTGATAAACTTCTCGGAGATTGTAAATCTTCTCTTATAAGTAGCTTTTGACCATCTAAAAAAAAATTAAAAAATTTCTTATCTTCGGGAAACTGCATATTTTAAATTAATTTGTAGTTGTAGAATGAATGCTGCTTAGGTGTAAAGTTACGTTAATTTTAAAAATACAACTTATGATAAATACAATTACTATCGATAAAGCAAGAAAGAGTAAAATTGCTGAAGTAGATTTTAACAATATTCCATTTGGGAGAATTTTTAGTGACCATATGTTTATTACTGAGTATGAAAAAGGTGAATGGAAAAACCCGAGAATTATACCTTTTCAAAACTTAAACACACATCCTGCTATTTCTGCTTTACACTATGGTCAGTCGATATTTGAAGGCCTCAAAGCTTATAAAAACTTAAATGGTGTTCCGGTACTTTTCAGACCGGAAAAAAACATTGACCGGATGAATAAATCTGCAGAAAGAATGGCAATGCCTGAGATACCAAAAGATTTATTCAACAAAGGTCTTGAGGAATTAATTAAACTAGATCACGAATGGATACCAACCCTCGATGGCAGCTCACTTTATATAAGGCCATTCATGTTCGCAACTGATGAATATGTGGGTATCAAGCCCTCCGACAAATACACTTTCATTATTTTCACCTGTCCTGTTGGCCCATACTATTCGGCCCCGGTGAAAGTAAAAGTTGCAGATAAGTATGTAAGAGCTATTCCCGGGGGTGTCGGTACAGCTAAGGTTGCCGGAAATTATGCAGCTACCATGAAAGGCGTTCAGGAAGCCAGGCAAGAAGGTTATGACCAGATTTTATGGATGGACGGTTTTGAATTTAAGTATATCCATGAAATTGGTACCATGAATGTTTTTTTTCAAATTGGTGATAAAGTTATAACCCCCGGTTTAGATGAGGGCACTATACTTGAAGGCATTACAAGAGACTCCGTTATAACCCTACTAAAATCAGAAGGTTATCATGTTGAAGAGAGGAAAGTTGAAATAAAGGAGATTATCCAAGCCCATGAAAACGGAACTTTAAAAGATGTATTCGGTACAGGAACAGCCGCTACTATTTCTCAAATTTCACATATGGGTTATAAAGGGAAAGAACTGGAACTTAGAGCACCTGAGAAAAGGGAATTGTCAAATTATCTTCAAAAGCTAATGAATGATATTAAACTGGGCAGGGTTGAGGATAAATTCAACTGGCTCCATGCCATACCTATAAATGCTGAAATTAACGCAACAGAAGAATAAAAAAAGAAGGGTTGAAACTAAGTTTCAACCCTTCTTTTTTTAAGTCAACACATCACTCAAAACATCCATCATTGTTTTCTTGTAAACTATATTTAAACCTTTGATGTATTCTTTATTGATTTCATCTACATCTTTTTGGTTTTTATCACAGAGATAAATTTCAGATAAACCGGCCCTCTTTGCTGCCAGAATTTTTTCTTTAATACCTCCCACCGGAAGTAATTTACCTCTTAAAGTAATTTCTCCACTCATGGCAATCCCCTTTTTAATAGGCTTACCAGAAAAAACAGAAGCCAGAGCTGCCAATATAGTGATCCCCGCTGAAGGACCGTCTTTGGGAATAGCTCCTTCGGGTACGTGAATGTGAATTTTATGATTTTCAAATGTTTCCGGAGAAATTCCAAATTTTTCGGCATTTGATTTTATGAAACTTAAAGCAATGGATGCTGATTCTTTCATTACATTTCCTAAATTTCCGGTAAGTGTCAGGCTTTCTTTGCCTTTGCTTAAAGAGCTCTCAATAAAAAGTATATCTCCACCGGTTTGTGTCCATGCTAACCCAACTGCAACCCCTTTTGGTAAAGCTTCATTGTACTGAGTCGGGTCCATAGTAGCTACACCCAGAATCTCTATGGCCATAGGTTTTGAAATAGTAACCGTGCTTTTTTCACCGGAAGCAATTAATTTTGCTGCTCTTCTCATCAATGCAGCAATTTTTCTCTCCAGCTCTCTTACTCCACTTTCTCTGGTATAACGCTCAATCACATAAGCCAATGCAGTATCTCCGATTTTAAACTGTTTTGATTTTAATCCATGCTGAGACCTTAGTTTCGGAATTAAATGCTTTTTAGCAATTTCAGCCTTTTCTTCAATAGAATATCCACTCAGCCAAATAATTTCCATCCTGTCTCTCAGAGCAGGTTGTATGGAGTTTATATTATTAGCTGTAGCAATAAACAAAACTTTAGACAGGTCGTATTCCAACTCCAAATAATTATCATAAAAAGTTTCATTTTGCTCGGGATCCAAAACCTCAAGTAAAGCTGAAGAAGGATCTCCTCTAAAGTCAGCACCAATTTTGTCAACTTCATCCAATACAAAAACCGGATTTGAAGCATCTGCCTTTTTAATAGACTGAAGGATTCTTCCGGGCATTGCCCCTATATAAGTTTTTCTATGACCGCGAATTTCAGATTCATCGTGTAATCCGCCCAATGACATTCTTATATACTTTCGATTCAACGCTGATGCAATTGATTTCCCTAATGAAGTTTTACCAACTCCGGGAGGGCCTACAAAACAAAGTATAGGAGATTTCATATCTCCCTTTAATTTAAGCACCGCTAAATATTCTATAATTCGTTCTTTAATCTTTTCAAGCCCGTGATGATCTCTGTCTAATACTTTCTGTGCATTAGTTAAATCAAAATTATCCTGTGTATATTTTTTCCACGGCAAATCAAGTAAAAGCTCCAGATAGTTTAATACTAAGCCGTAATCAGCCGCTGCCGGATTAGTTCTTTGTAGTCGCTCTACGTCTTTATTAAAAGCTTTTAAAACTGCCTCAGGCCATTTTTTCTTGGATGCTTTAAGCTTTAATTCCTTTATTTCTTTATCATGACTACTTCCACCTAATTCTTCCTGAATAGTTTTCAGCTGTTGGTTTAAAAAATAATCTTTTTGCTGCTTTTCTATGTCAGTTTGTACTTTGTTTTGAATTTTAACCTTAAGCTCAATCATTTGAAGCTCATTATTTAGAAACTCAAGCACATATTCTGCTCTCCTGGTTAAGTCATTTTCTTCCAGTATCGTTTGCTTATCTTTTAATCCACTCCCCAGATTTGAAGAGATAAAATGTAAAAGGAATAAGGGACTATCCATATTTTTTAATACAAAAGAAGCCTCCGAAGGGATATTCGGTGAAAGCTTTATTATCTTTTGAGCTAAGTCTTTAATGGATGAAATAATTGCAGAAAATTCAGCTTTATTTTTAGGCTTTATGTCCTCAATCAACTCACATTTTGCCATTAAGAAAGGCTCTTCAGATACCAGCGCTTTTGTCTTTAAACGCTTTCTTCCCTGAATCACAATAGTAGAACTGCCATCAGGCATTTTTAACATTTTTATGATACGGGCTACCGTTCCGACAGAATTTAAATCTGCATATTCCGGATCCTCTACACTGTCATCCTTCTGAGAAACAACACCAATAATCTTGTCCTTTTTATAAGCATGCTTAACTGCTTTCAACGATTTATCTCTGCCAACTGTTATTGGTAAAATAACTCCGGGAAACAAAACCGTATTCTTCAGAGGCAATATGGGTAAATCTTCAGGGATTTTATCTTTGTTAATATCATCTTCTTCTTCCAAAGACAACATCGGCATAAACTCTACATCATCATCTATCAACTGCGAAAAAAAAGAGTCGTCTTTCATATTTTATTTTATTTTTTAAAATTTACATTAAAAACTGTTCAACATATATGCCAAAACTAAGTAAAGCCATATTAACAGTCTATATTAAATAAATGGTCATTATTATTGCAAAATTTACTTCAAAATATAGGTTTACAGGCTATTAATTATGCTTTATTGACACATCAGCCAAAATGTCAGTATCAGACTAATAACAAATTGAATAAAAAATTTAATCTTCAATTTCTATATCATCTTCTATTTCCTCATCAACTTTAAGCTTTCTGGCAGACAATTCTGCATCTTTTAGACTTAATTCCTGAATGACATATTGATATAGCTCATCCAGCTCATCAATTTTGTTGTAAATATAATATTCAAAACTATTAAAAAAATCAGCAGCTTCTATTTCATGCTTTTCAAAAATATACAAATAGGCTTCATGCATATGAATTTTCACTGAGTCAGGATGATCAAACTTATGCTGGGCAGCAGCTTCTTCTATATGAATATCAACCAATACCTCCTGCATCTTATCAGCCGGCAACAATTTAAAATCATTGGAGTAAAAATTGCAGGAACTTAAAGAAACAATCAATAGAGAGATAAAAAAAAACTTATGATACATTTAAATTGAAGTTTGAAGTTCTCAAAATTAAACTTTTATTTTGCTCACTTATTATAATTTGTAAAAAACATGCCGGAACTGGAAAATTTAAAAAAATTAGTAAAAGAAACCCAAGAAAAAAAAATAAAACTTGTAGCTGTTTCTAAAACCAAATCGGAAGAAGAAATAATGGAAGTCTATAAAACGGGACATCTTCATTTTGGTGAAAATAAAGCAATAGAGCTGAAAAATAAGGCTGAAAAGCTGCCAAAAGACATTGAATGGCACTTTATTGGAAACTTACAAAGTAATAAAGTGAAATTTGTAGTTCCTCACGTCTCATGGATACACAGCATTGACAGACCAAAGATTATTAAAGCTATAAATAAAGAAGCGCAAAAAGCGGATAAAAAAATTAAAGTTTTGCTTCAAATATATATTGCTGATGAAGAATCAAAAATAGGATTTTCAATGGAGGAACTTAAAAATTGGTTAAAAGGTGGCGATTATCAAAATTTAAAAAATGTAGAGATATGCGGTGTTATGGGGATGGCAACTTTTACAGATGACACTCATCAAATTAAACAGGAATTTTCCCTTTTAAAAGAATATTTTGACCAATTGAAAGCCGGCTATTTTTCTGATAATCAAAATTTCAAAGAAATTTCAATGGGTATGACAGGTGATTATAAAATTGCTGTTGAATGTGGCAGCACTATGCTTCGTATTGGGAGTCTCATTTTTGGCGAAAGAAATTAGGTTTGTCAAATTACTATTCTATTTTTATTTTAAAAAAAACATTACTTTTATATCAAAACCTAACTTATGAAGTTTTTAACAACTCTCTCAATACTAATTATTTCTGTGATTTTTTTACATGCTCAAACAAGTTTAGATAAGAGCCTTGAGCACAATCAAATCAACCGTACATATTCAATTTACATACCTGCGACTTATGACGGAATCGAGGCCGTTCCCTTGGTTTTTAATCTCCATGGTTACACTTCTAACAGCGCTCAACAGGAGCTATATACAAACTTTAAGCCGATAGCCGATACCGCAAACTTCATCTTAGTGCATCCAAATGGCACATCTGAATCCGGTGCTCAATTTTGGAATGTCGGTTTTTTTCCGTCAAATGTTGATGATGTTGGATTTTTAGAAACATTGATTGATACCATCTCTGAAAATTATAATATTGATCTCGACAGAGTATTTTCTACAGGCATGTCAAATGGTGGGTTTATGAGCTATTTATTAGCCTGTGAAAGTGATAGATTTACGGCTGTAGCATCAGTTACAGGCTCTATGACTCAGCTTAATTATGATAACTGCAACACGGTTAAACCTATACCTGCTATGCAGATACACGGAACCAATGACCCCACTGTTCCTTATGAGGGTACTCAGCAATTTTTGCATGTAGACAGTGTCGTCTCATTTTGGGTAAACCATAATAATTGCGATGATGAACCTGTGATAATTGATATAGATAATATTTCTCCTAACGATGGCACTAACACAATCCACTACACTTATTCAGGTGGTGATGAAGGGAGCAGTGTAGAGCTTTATAAGGTTATTAATGGCGGTCACACATGGCCGGGCGCTCCTTTTAGCATAGGACCAACTTCACAGGATTTTAATGCCAGCAAAGTTATTTGGGAGTTTTTTAGTAAATACCCTAAAACGGTTTCATCAACAAATACAATTAGCAACCAATCTAAAGATTTACAAATAAATGTATTTCCAAATCCTGCAAGAGAAATATTGAATATTGAAAAAAAGAATGATTCACAGGCTTATGCACAAATCTTTAATGCAAAAGGCCAAAAAGTAACAGAAACTTTTTTTGAATACTCAACTCAATTAGATATCAGTAAACTTCCGGAAGGGATTTATATGCTGTTAATTCAGTCAGATGAAATTGTAATCAGCAAGAAAATACTCGTTCAATAATTTTCTTAAAATCAGAGGTTAGATAAAAGATTGGTATCAAAAAAAAAATCAGAAAGTAAAACGCTGCTTTTGCATTGTCTATCTTTCTGATTTTGTACCCGGGGCGGGACTTGAACCCGCACGGCCATTGCTGGCCACAGGATTTTAAGTCCTGCGTGTCTACCAATTCCACCACCCGGGCATCTTTATTACAAAGCGTAATAAAAATGAGAGCGAAAGACGGGATTCGAACCCGCGACCCCAACCTTGGCAAGGTTGTGCTCTACCAGCTGAGCTACTTTCGCTTATGGCCTTAGCGGTGGCAAATATACAACTATTTATCTTTTACAAAAATAATTTTTTCTTCTTTTTAAAGAAAGATTTAAGATACTGTATTCATAAGTCTTCCCGCTTAAAACATTTGCTGAAAGTTTAAATATATGCTAATTTCATTCCGGTCTGCGGAGTGATAGGTATTTTCAAGATATTTGTATGCGAAGTAATAAAAATCCTGAGAACTCAATTACTTTATATTTTTCGGATAATTTTCAAAGGGATACCTCAAACGCAATATGATAAATAGAAACAAGCGAAAAGCATAACTGTAAAGGCATTTACTTAAAAGATTGATAAGCTTTTAACAGAACTTCAGACCCTGAATTCCGCTTAGAATAAGACATGAATTGATAGCAAATGTTGTAAGTATTTAGAGATGTAGTCTTATTTGGTCTAAAATATTAAAAAACCCTTTTGAAGAGTTTAATGTTTATTAGATAACTTTGAGTGTTACCTTAGTCCAAAATAAAGATCTGGGCTTGTGGATATAAATATTGAGACGAAAAATCGAATTCCATGACCTTCTTACTATTTTTACAAAAATATATGTAAGAAAGGAATCGTTGAGTTAAAGTAAAATCAAAAAATGACAGAAAAATTTGTAAAACTACAAGACTTACACCAGTTTGACAACCTTGAATTATTAGCAAAACAGGTTGTTGAAGGCTTTATAATTGGGTTACATAAAAGTCCGTATCACGGATTTTCAGTTGAGTTTGCTGAACACAGGCTTTATAATCCCGGTGATCCTATTAAAAATATCGACTGGAAAGTGTTTGCCCGCACAAATCGATACTATGTTAAGAAGTATGAGGAAGAAACGAATTTACGATGCCAACTTATTATCGATGCATCCTCGTCTATGTTTTATCCGGAAAACAGTCCTGTAAATAAAATCAAATTTTCTATTTTGTCTGCAGCATCTATCATGCATATGCTCAAAAAACAAAGAGATGCTTTTGGATTAAGTATCTTTTCAGATAAAATCGAAACGAATTATGCTCCGAAGTCTACGAATGTTCATCATAAACTATTACTAAGCAATTTAACAAATCTGGCTGAACAAAGCCCAAGAGGGAAAAAGACAAAGGCAGCTGAAAATATACATATTCTTGCTGAAAGTATTCACCGCAGAAGCTTGGTTATACTGTTCAGTGATATGATGGAGAACACTGCTGAACAGGAAGAAATTTTTTCTGCTTTGCAGCACTTAAAATATAACAAACATGAGGTGATTGTATTTCACGTTGTAGATAAAGCTGCTGAAATTGACTTTGAATTTGAAAACAGACCTTATGTCTTTGTAGATATGGAATCCGGTGAAAAAGTTAAACTTCGCTCAAATGAAGTAAAAAAATTCTATACCGAACAAGCTGAGAAATTTAAACGGTCATTGATGTTAAAATGTGGACAGTTTAATATTGATTTTATAGAGGCTGATATCAATAAAGATTTCAAACAAATCTTACTTCCTTTTTTATTGAAAAGAGCTAAAATGCAATAAATCTAATGATAGTATTTCCAAATGCTAAAATTAATCTGGGTCTCTTTATCACTGAAAAACGTCCGGATGGTTTCCATAATTTAGAAAGTGTTTTTCTACCGGTAAATTGGTTTGATGTACTGGAAATTATTCCTTCAAAGAAATTTTCTCTTAACGTTAGCGGTAGGGTTATAAACTGTAAGACAGAAGATAATCTGATTTTTAAAGCCTGGAATTTATTACAATCTGACTTCGGAATTCAGGCAGTAGAAACTCACTTAATAAAAAACATTCCAATGGGAGCCGGCTTGGGTGGTGGCTCATCTGATGCAGCTTTTATGTTGAAAGCTTTAAATACCTTATTTGAACTAAATCTGAATGATACCCAATTGGAAAAATATGCCACTATGCTGGGAAGTGACTGTCCTTTTTTCATTCGTAATAAAGCTGCTTTAGCATATGACAAAGGAAATAAACTAAAAGAACTAGATTTAAACATTCAGAATGAATATACATTAGTAATTATTTGGCCCGAAATTTTTGTAAGTACAAAAGAAGCTTATAGTCAAATTATACCTAAAAAAGCACCGGCTAACTGGACTAAAGGTTTACAAAATATCGTAAAATGGAAAGAATTTCTAAACAATGATTTTGAAAGTACTGTTTTCAGTTCTCATTCTGAAATTAAAGACTTAAAAGAACAAATGTATCAGTCGGGTGCCATTTATGCTTCAATGTCAGGAAGTGGTTCTTCTGTTTTTGGAATTTTTGATAAAAACAGGCAGATTGATAAAAATACTTTTAAAAATGTACATTCAGAAAATATAAATATAAGCAAGCTAAACTATGGTAGAATTGAATTATAAAGAATTTGGGAATAAGGATAATGATACATTAATTATACTTCATGGGCTGTTTGGTTCATTGGATAACTGGCAAACGCTTGCCAGGAAATTCGGAGAAACCTATCATGTTTTCACAATCGATCAGCGAAATCACGGCAAATCTATTCACACGGAAGAACATTCTTATGAATTAATGGCTGAGGACCTAAACTCCTTTTTAGAGCAACAGGGTCTTGATCAGGTATTTATAATCGGGCATTCTATGGGAGGCAAAACCTTACTTCAATTCATGATTGACTTTCCACATAAGCTAAAAAAAGGAATTTGTGTAGATATGAGTTACAAAGAATATCAAAGTGGTCATGATGTAATATTTGATGCATTAAAATCTGTTCAGGTTGAAAAAATTGAATCCAGAAATGATGCTGATAAAATACTCTCTGAAAAAATTTCACATGCCGGTATACGTCAATTTCTTCTTAAAAATATAGACCGGACAAATAACGGGTCTTATAAATGGAAAATGAATCTTAAAGCACTTGATAATCATTATGATTCGATTTTAAAAAGTATCATTCCGCCGATTCCGGTCAATCTGCCGATTCTATTTATTAAAGGTGAAAAATCTGATTATTTACAGATGGATGATATAGACGATATCAAGACATATTTTCCTTTAGCGGAAATTGAAAATGTTAAAAATGCCGGTCACTGGATTCATGCCGAACAACCTGAAAGTTTTTATAAGATAGTAATTGAGTATCTTAAGAAATAAAAAAACCGGTAAGCTTTTATACTTACCGGCCCTAAAGAAAATCACCCAAACGTATCTATTTATTTACATTAAGTGAACGCGTTTCCACTCCGGTATTATTTTCAATTCTGATTAAGTATTTTCCATCAGAAAGGTTATTTTGAAGAACAATATCATTATCAGTTGTGCCGGGTACTACTTCCTGAATAAACTGTCCTGTTTTAGCATCATAAATTTTTACAGATTTATCTTCGAATGTTTTACCAAATAAGCTTATTTTCTTTGACTGTGTATTTGAAACATTGTTTGGGTTATATGCCAGATTGTTATTTTGTTGACTCACAGTCTGCCCTATAATTACCACATTAAATACTTCAGTTACACCAAATATATCTGTATGACTAAGTCTGTAATATGTTGAAGAAGTATTCGGTGAATTGTCATTTAATCTGTAATGATTTCTTAAAGCATTATTATTTGCGGCCTGAACAGTAGCAAAATGTTGGAAATTAATACCGTCATTGCTCTTTTCCACAGTAAAGAAATCCGCATCTGTTTCATTTACAGTTACCCAATCAAGAACTACGTCATTTGAACTTTTCAAAAATCCCTGAAAAAAATCAAGAGTTATGTTTGCATTAGATACTGCCGGAGCGCACATAAATAAGCAAGAAACAATAATTGAACGAAAAATTTTAAGTTTAACCATATTTAAGTTTTTTTAGATTTTACGATGAGTAAATAAATTTGTTACAATTATTTAATACTAAGTCGTATGTTTTTAAAATTATATTTGTATTTAACTAAAATAAAATATAGTCTGAAAGAGAAACTATAGTAGTTTAACTTTCAGACTAATAGCTGTGTGTATCTTATTTTACAATAAAAGTAGAGTGCCCGTTAGAGAAATCTGATTCTGACCTTAAGATGTACATTCCGGGGACTAAGTTTTCAGGTAAAAGAATTACCGGACTTTCATCATCAATACGGCTTTCGTATACCATCTGACCTGATGAGACATGGAATATTATTACTTTAGAATTTGGTAGTGAAAAATCAAAACCACTTATTTTTAAGCTATTTCCTCCATTCACAGGATTTGGATATAAAGAGATTCCTTGTCCTTTTTGAGCTACCGGATTATCATGAACTGAAACAATGTTAAAAGTTTCATTAGTTCCATCAAAATCCGTTTGTCTTAGTCTGTAAAATGTGATTCCATTATATGGATTAGAATCAAATTCTCTATAGTGAATTCTGGAAGTTGAGTTTCCATTTCCATTAACTGTCCTCCAATCATAAAAATTGATCCCGTCATTACTTCTTTCGATAGTAAAATGATCACAATTTATTTCTACTACAGTAACCCAATCAATGATAACCTCACCATCATCTTTCATAAAAGCCTGAAAGAAATCTAAAGTAACCGGTAACAATTCAACTTCACTTTCTCCTTTTCCAATTCCAAATTCAGAAAATGAAGTATAACCATGTCTGTATGCAAATCCATCACTCAACCTTCTTCCTGTTCCATTTACCGGCTCAATATTTCCATCCGGGCTCCAGTTTGCTTCATTTCCACCCTCAGGTCTTTTTAAGATAGCAAATCTATTATCTTGTAAACCACTCAGGTTGTTTATATTTAACTTCATTCCATAAGTACCTGATGTTGGCTGCATATCAGGTGTAAAAATCCAGATTGCCTCTGTTGCTACAGTTTGATAACTGATAGAGTCATCACTTAGTTCTAATGCTTCAAAATTTGAAGAATTATGATTTACTAAACCACTTATTCTGGCATCTATATAATTTACACCCTCTAAAAAATTATTTTCCAATACTCCCAAAAAGTATGACTGAGAGGTTGTCCCTGCACCTAAAGGAAATGCATAATCCTGTGAATTTGATGCCATATGTCTTCTTAAATTTCCATTAATAAAGGAAGAAGATGAATGTGAAGTAATGGCATTCCCATTTGTATTAGTAATGATCACAGTGTTAGCTATTCCGGTTGTTAAAACTCCGCCTACCAAACTTAATTGATTTGAAATTCTTAAATCATTACTTAACTCTACACTCTGACCGGGCTTATCTAAAGTTAAATTATATAGTGAATTAGATGATCCCATTAAATTCAAAGACTGTGTGCCACTTCCAACAAATGTAACAGTTTGGCTATTTGCATTAAAAGGATAGTCAAAAACAGTTAAATTTCCTCTTAAACGTATGTTTCCTACTAAACGAATCCCACCAGTTGCTTCAAAAATAACATTTGGATAGCTATATCCACCTTTTAAATTTTCAACATCAACCTGAGAAGAACCGGTAAAACGAACTGTAGAACCCGCACTCCATCCATAAAAACCAAATTCAGGAACTGCTGTTCCATTCATTAGGTGTAAGGTTGCTCCACTTTCCATTGTAAAGGATCCAAAAACACTAAATACTGTAGCATTTAAATTAAAACTACTACCTGATTTAATGAGTAAATCTCCAACAAAATTTGTTGAGGTCAGGTTTGTTTGTAATGTTACACCTGAAGAATTATTAATTTCTAAATCAGGCATTACAGAACCGTTTTCAATTGTGAGAGTTTGTGAAGAATTACCACTTAATATTAACCTTCCCGGGCCGGCACTATTTGTGACAAGTTGACCTATAGTATAATAGTTTAATTCCCCTTTTAAATCTAAAGTACCTAATAGGTTAACTTTAGCTGTATTGATATCTCCATCACCGTACAAAATTAAATCTCCTCCGATTTCAACCGTACCAAGAAGCTGTAGAACAGCTACTCCTGCCCCCCCCTCATTCAATTGTAAATCATTCGCAATGATAAGCTGTCTCCCGGAAAGAATTTCTATAGAAGATGAATCGCCCGGGGCTACTTCACTTATAGTCAGGCTTTCAATATAAGCAGTAGAGTTTAAAACTATTTGATGGTTTGAATGAATCACAACATCATCATCAATTGTGGGTGCAATACCCCCTACCCATGTTGAACCATCATTCCAGTTACCGCTACCGGCACTTTCAACAACTATACTATAGGCATTGTAGTGTGTACTACATAATAAAACTGTTGTTACTATTAAAACTGAGTAAATTTTTCTTAACATGTTTTTAATTTTTGTGAGGGAATCTTCACCTTTTTACGAGATACAATGAAAATAGTTACACACAGAAAAACATAAAAAAAACTTCTCAAACAAATACGCTAAAGGATTTAGGGTTTCAAAATTACTGATGAGGCATCAAAAACGAAAAATTTATTAGTGTTCGGTAAATTGCAAATTCACCAAATGATTATATAAACCACTATCATTTTGAATCAATTCTGCATGTGAGCCTGACTCAACAATCTCGCCATTATTCAATACTATGATACGGTCAGACTTCATGATTGTAGAGAGCCTGTGAGCAATTATCAGGGTTGTTCTTCCAAGCATCAAAGCATCTAAGGCTTCCTGTACCATTCTTTCAGATTCAGCATCCAGCGAGCTGGTTGCTTCATCCAGGATAAGAAATTCCGGGTTTTTTAAAAAAGCTCTGCTAATGGCAATGCGTTGTTTTTGTCCTCCACTTAACTTTATACCTCTTTCACCAACCATGGTTTCAAAACCCTCCGGAAAAGAATTTATAAAATCTATAGCATTTGCTTTTGTAGCTGCCTGCTCAATCTCTTCCTGAGAGGCATTATTTTTACCATATAAAATATTCTCCCGAATACTACCTCCAAACAATTGAACTTCCTGAGGTACTAATCCTATCTTATCTCTTAACGCAGATAAAGTATAGTCTTCCATATTTTTACCATCAATTTCAATTTTTCCACTTAAAGGCTGGTAAAAATTCAAAAGTAATTGTACTATAGTAGATTTTCCGGCACCGCTAGGCCCTACAATAGCTATTTTACTATTTCGCTCAATTTCAAAATGAATATCACTTAAAACTTCAAGTTCAGGCCGAGATGGATAATTGAAACGGACATGATTAAAACGAACCGCAATATTATCGCTTTTCGAATTCTCTTCCATTTCAGTATCTGTTGACAAGTACTTTTCTTCCGGTTCATTAAGAATCTCTATTAAACGGTCAGTTGCACCTAAAGTCTTTTGGATTGTACCATAAATGTCTCCCATTCCACCGACAGCTCCACCAATAAAGGTAGTGTAAATGATAAAAGCCGTAAGCTCTCCAATAGTCATTGTATCACTTTGCACCAAAGAAGCTCCAAACCAAAGCACCAATACGATTGCTCCAAACAAAGCAAAAATCACAAAAGACACAAAAAATGCCCTGTAATTTGCAGTCTTCAGAGCTAAATCAACTACTTTATCTATACCGCTACTGTATCTGTTTGCCTCTAACTTTTCATTACTAAAAGCTTTAACTACTTGTATGCTTTGAAGAGATTCTTCGAGAGTTACATTAGCTGTAGCTAACTCGTCCTGTGTTTTTTTGGATAGTTTTCTGATAAAGCGCCCCAGTATCAATGCTGCTAAAACCAAAACCGGAAAAGTCGCCAACATTAAAAGTGTTAGCTGAACAGAAATAAAAAATATAAGTATAATCCCAACGATCAGAGTAATAACCTGCCTTAAAAATTCAGCCAGAGTAACAGAAAAAGTGGTTTGAACCTGAGAAATATCAGAAGTTAACCTGCTGGTTAATTCACCTACCCGGTTTTTTTCAAAAAAGTGAATGGGCAATCTCAAAATATGTTCAAATAAATCTTTTCTCAATTTACCCATAGCCCGTTCACTTACTTTGGCAAACAAAACAATTCTGAAATAAGAAAAAACGGCCTGAAAAACTAAAATTGCGACTAAGACAATTGCAATTTGATTGATATTATCCATCAACCAGGTATTCTCACCTGTTGCCGCATCTACAAGCTCTCCTGTTATATATGGAAATATTAAAGTAGTTGCTGATGATAAAAACAAGAATACCAGACCAACCACAAACAAACTCTTGTACGGTAAAATATATTGATAAATCCTGAGTGCTGTTTTAAGCGACTTTTTATTCGGCTTTTTTGGTGCCTCTTCCTGTTTTTTTTCACTCATAATTTAACTGAAATAATTCGAACTTTAGATATTGCAGAAATGCCAATACTTTTATCTTGATAACTGAATAACTCTTTTTTGCAAAAATACCTTTTATTACGACAAATTCATTTATCAACAAATTTTATTTAGCTTAGTTTACTATTAAAAAAAAGATTATGGTTAAACATTTTGAACTTAGATTACCGGCTTTTAAAAGAGGTTTTTATTTAATTACTTCCAACATATTTGATGCTGTTGATGAATGGCCTGAAAACGGATTCTTACATATTTTTATTCAGCACACCTCCGCAGGTTTAGCTATTAATGAAAATGCTGACCCAAGCGTTCGTGTTGATCTTGAAAACATCTTCAATAAATTAGTCCCGGAGAATCAGGCATACTATACACATACATCGGAAGGTCCGGATGATATGCCTGCACATGTAAAATCAATTTTTTGTGGTAGCTCACTAAGTATTCCAATAGTAAATAAAAGACCTGCACTGGGCACCTGGCAGGGAATCTATCTCTGTGAATTCCGAAATTACGGAGGTGCAAGGAAACTAATTGTATCTGTTTCTCAATAAAAAAAATTACCCCGAAAGTAAAAAACCTTTCGGGGTATAATCTGATATATTAGATTCAAAAAGTGCTTAAGCTTTTACTTCAGCAACTATTGATTTGAAAGCTTCCGGATCATTCATAGCTAAATCAGCTAATACTTTTCTGTTAATGTCAATTCCTTTTTTATCAAGTAATCCCATAAACTTTGAGTAGCTCATTCCTTCTTCTCTGGTAGCAGCGTTAATTCTGGTAATCCAAAGAGCTCTGAAAGAACGTTTTTTATTCTTCCTGTCTCTATAGCTATATTGAAGACCTTTCTCAACCGCATTTTTAGCGACTGTGTATACATTCTTTCTTCTTCCAAAATAACCTTTGGCCTGCTTTAAAATCTTTTTTCTCTTTGCTTTTGAAGCTGTATTGTTAACTGAACGTGGCATAAATTATTTTTTTGTCTAAGCCTTTAATAATAGTCTTTTGATATTAAACTCATTGGTTTCATGTACTAAACCGCTTTTAACCAATCTACTTTTTCTTTTCTTAGATTTTTTAGTTAAAATGTGATTATGGTAAGCATGCTTTCTCTTTACTTTCCCCGAGCCGGTAAGCTTAAATCTTTTTTTCGCACTCGAGTTCGTTTTCATCTTCGGCATTTCTTAAATTTTTTTGCAAAATTAATAAAAAGTATTGATTAAAAGAAAGGTTAACTATTTTTTCTGTTGTTTAGGAGCAACAAAAATTATCATTCTCTTTCCTTCTAACTTCGGCATTTGTTCTAAAATGCCATATTCTTCTATGTTCTTAACGAATTTTAATAATAACAATTCGCCTCTTTCCTTAAACAAAATAGTTCTTCCTTTGAACTGAATATAGGCTTTGACCTTCGCACCTTCTTTTAAGAAAGCTATAGCATGATTGGTTTTAAAATCTAAATCATGTTCATCGGTATTGGGAGTAAATCGAATTTCTTTAATAACTGTTTTTGCTGCTTTAGCTTTGATTTCTTTTTCTTTCTTCTTTTTATCATAAAGAAATTTGCTGTAATCAATCACTTTACAAACCGGTGGGTCTGCTTTAGGTGCAATTTCAACTAAATCTAAGCCTTGTTCATCAGCCAATTCTAAAGCCTCTTTCAATGAATACACTCCGGTTTCTAAATTTTCACCTACAACCCTGACCTTTTGGGCCCGAATGTCTTCATTTATCCTGTGTTCTGATTTCTTCTCAATCCTTTGCGGTCGTCTTCTACCTTTAAATCCTCCTTTCAAACTGTTTTGTTTTGGTTAATGATAATTTTCTATTTCTGTAAGTACTTGCTCTGCAAATTTTTCGAAATGCAATGAACCCTGATCGCCCTGTCCTTGTCTACGCACTGAAACTGTTTCGTTTTCCGCTTCTTTATCGCCTATTATCAGCATGTAAGGAGTTTTGGCCACCTCAGCATCTCTTATCTTCTTGCCGATTTTTTCACCTCTTACGTCAATAGAGGTGCGAATATCGTACTTTTTTAGGTAATTTAAAACTTTTTTACCATATTCTAAGCTTTTATCTGAGATTGGTAAAATAATAACTTGTTCAGGTGCTAACCAAACCGGAAACTTGCCTGCATAATGCTCAATTAGAAAACCTATGAACCTTTCGTGAGTGCCTAAAGGAGCTCTGTGAATTATAATAGGCGTTTCTTCTTCATTTTTTTCATTTTTGAAAGTCAGATTAAACCTGATTGGCTGTGAAAAATCAACCTGATTGGTTGCCAGGGTAAACTCTCTGCCTATAGCACTCCAAATTTGAACATCTATCTTAGGACCGTAAAAAGCTGCTTCATCAGCAACTTCCTTATAAGGGGTTTTGGTATCTTCCAGTACTTCCCGCACCATATCTTCTGTTTCTTTCCATAACTCCGGCATATCGACATACTTCTTGCCTAACTTTTCGGGGTCGTGAGTTGAAAACCTCATTATATATTTATCTATTCCAAATATTTTGAAATATTTCATATACATTTCATTAACGGCTCTAAATTCTGAAGCAAACTGGTCTTTTGAGCAGTAAATATGAGCATCATTCATTTGCAGACTTCTCACTCGCATAAGCCCGAAAAGCTCTCCGGATTTTTCATTTCTGTAACAAGTGCCATATTCTGATAGTCTCAAAGGCAAATCCCTGTAACTTCGTGGCAGTGCATCATAAATTTTGTGGTGGTGCGGGCAATTCATTGCTTTTAAGTAATAATTCACCCCATCAAATTCCATAGCCGGAAACATACTTTCTTTGTAATACGGTAAATGTCCACTTTTTATATACATGCTTTCTTTAGCAACATGAGGCGTTCTTACCATCTGATAACCGGCTTCTTTCTCGGTTTTTCCGGCCAGTTTTTCAAGACATTCAATTAAGACAGTTCCTTTTGGCATCCATAATGGCAGACCGGGCCCTACATCATCGTCAAATGTGAAAAGCTCCATTTCTTTGCCAATCTTTCTGTGATCTCTTTTTTTAGCTTCTTCAAGCATTAAAAGATATTCCTGAAGCTGATCTTTCTTAGGAAATGAAACTCCGTAAATTCTGGTTAGCTGTTTATTTTTCTCATCTCCCCTCCAATAAGCACCTGCAATTCCCGTAAGTTTAATCGCTTTTATAAGACCGGTATGAGGTATGTGCGGACCTCTGCATAAATCCGTAAAGCTTCCTTGCTCATAAAAAGTAATTTCACCGTCTTCCAGCTCCTGAAGCAATTCTACTTTGTAAGGGTCGCCCTTTTCAGTATAAAAATCTAATGCTTCCTTTTTGGGGATTTCTTTTCGGATATACTCTTTTTTCTGAGATGCCAGATCCGTCATTTTCTTTTCAATTCTTACTAAATCATCCGGACTTAAATGATGATCTCCCAGGTCAATATCATAATAAAATCCATTTTCAACCGGCGGTCCGATACCGAATTTTACTCCCGGAAATTCAGCTTCCAAAGCCTCCGCCATAAGGTGAGCCGTTGAATGCCAAAAAGTAGTTTTTCCGGCATCATCTTCCCACTTCAAAATTTCTAAATCCCCATCCTCTGTCAAAGGCCTCGTTAAATCAATAACTTTTTTATTAAACTTAGCAGCAAGTGCACTTTTAGCTAATCCCCTACTAATACTTTCCGCAATTTGAAGAGTGGTTATTCCACTTTCATATTCTTTTACATTTCCATCGGGAAATTTTATTTTAATCATTACATTAGTTGTTTTAATAGTATAATGTTGCTTTAAGAATTTTTAAAATTATCTGCCAATTCTATCAAGTCCTCTTGAAGCCAGCGCATGCTCCTCTAATCTCAGCGCTTGTCTGTAATAAAACTCGGCAGTTACAAAATCATTTTCGGCTTCTGCACATAAACCTCTCATATAATATGCATCAGCAAATGTAGGTGAAATATTTATAGCTATACCAAAATGTCTGTCAGCTTTTTCAAGAGAATCCTGTTGAAAGTAAATAAAACCTTTATTATAATATGCTCTTTCATGTCTGGAATCTATTTCAATAATCTGTTTATAGTAATCCATAGCTTTCTCAAAATCTTCTTTTCCCTGATAATATAAGGCTATTCCATACAAAGATTCGGTACTTTCAGGATCCACCCGCAATGCGTTTTGGAAATATCTGACTGTCAATGGATCTTGCTTTTCTCCAAAAAGTAAACCTAATTGTACATAAGCATGATAAAATTCAGGATCCTGCTCTACAGCAGTCTGAAAATTTGAAATTGCTTTATCTATTTCTCCGGTTTCTTTAAAAATCATAGCCTTCAGGAAATAAACATCCGGATTAAAAATATCTAATCTTAATGCTCTGTTTGCAAATCCCATTGCTTCTTCATACTGAGCAAAATAGTACATATACTTCCCCATAAAATACAAAGCATCATCTCTGTCAGGCTTTAGTTCATGTGCCTTTCTAAGGCTATTCATACTTCGGGTTATATCAAAGTTTTCAAAATAAATCTTACCCTGCTTCAGATGATAATCAGATTGCTCAGGGTCTTTTTCTATAGCTCTGTTTATATCAAACAATGCCTCTCCAAATTTCCTTAACTCATAGTATTCTTTACTTCTCAGATAATACAACTCGGCATTATCCGGATTTTCACGAATTTGCTGATTGAGCATGTTAATTCTGGGCGATGGAGCAGTGCCTGTCATTTCAGGCATTTCATCCTTTACCATAGGTTCTTTAACGTCCTGTTCTCCACAAGAAAGCATAAACATCAAAAAAATAAATGATAAAGTTTGTAAGGCTTTGTTTATCATATTGCAAATTTAAAATTTAATTATAAAATTCGTTGAAAAAAATGCTTGCTATATTTATAAGTTTTCTTCACAATAGAATAAACGCTATGCAATCGCTTTAATTTCACTTTTTTATTCTAAAAATCCCAAATCAAACGGTTTAGTGATTCTTTTCTGATAAACTAAAATTTTTCAATCGCACTATTTTTTATTATTTTTGTAAAAAGGGAAATGTTTCTGAAATATCAGATAATACAGAACTCAGGATTGAGTTTTTTAATCAGGAACTATTACAATTATCTTTTAAAATTCATTTATGCCTCATTATTATACACTGGGTAAAATTCCTCAAAAGAGACATACCCAATTTAGAAAAAAAGATGGAGAACTATATTCGGAAGAACTGGTTTCAACCGAAGGTTTTTCAAATGTATATTCAACCATTTATCATTGCCACCCTCCTACTTTAATTGAATCAATTGGTGAACCAAAAGATGTTACACCAAAATCAGTAAAAAGTGAAAACATTCACCACAGAAGTTTTGAAGGTTTTAATATTAATCCTGAAAATGATTTTTTAGAAAGCCGCAAAGTGGTACTGTTTAACAAAGATGTTCAGGTTAGCCTTGCAGCTCCTAAAAAAAGCATGACAGACTACTTTTACAAAAATGCATCTGCTGATGAAGTGATATTTATACATGAGGGAAAGGGAGTACTAAAAACAATTTACGGGCAGATTCCTTTTGAATATGGAGATTACCTGGTAATTCCCAGAGGAACCATTTATCAGATTCAATTTGAAAATGAAAATAATCGACTGCTGATAACTGAATCTTTCAGTCCGGTGGTTACACCCAAAAGATATAGAAACAATTTTGGCCAGTTACTGGAACACTCGCCATTTTGCGAGAGAGATTTCCGTAAACCCGAAAACTTAGAAACTTTTGACGAGAAAGGGCAATTCAAGATTTTCATAAATAAAAATAATTTCATCTATCCATTTGTATATGCCTCGCATCCTTTTGATGCTATTGGCTGGGATGGATTTTTATTCCCTTATGCTTTTTCCATTCACAATTTTGAGCCTATTACCGGCAGAATTCATCAACCACCACCGGTACATCAAACTTTTGAAGCCAGAAATTTTGTAATTTGTTCCTTCTGTCCAAGATTATACGATTATCACCCTAAAGCAATTCCTGCTCCTTACAATCACAGCAATGTGGATTCTGATGAGGTTTTATATTATGTAGACGGAGATTTTATGAGCAGAAAACATGTTACTAAAGGAATGATAACGCTACATCCAATGGGCATTCCTCACGGTCCGCATCCGGGTACAGTTGAAAAAAGTATAGGAAAAAAAGAAACCGGGGAGCTGGCAGTAATGATTGATACTTTCAATCCGTTACAAATAACAAAAGAAGCAATGAATATTGAAGACAAGGATTATTATAAGTCCTGGGTAAGTTAAAAAAAATAAGATTATGCAAACTCAATCGAAAACAAAAGAAAGTAAAACAGTAGATTTTTTACCTATTAACGGAACCGACTATGTGGAATTTTATGTAGGAAATGCAAAGCAATCCGCATATTTTTATCAGCATGCATTCGGCTTTAAGCTGGCTGCTTATGCAGGTCCGGAAACCGGGATTAAAGAAAAAGTATCCTATATGCTTGAGCAGGATAAGATAAGAATAGTTTTAACGACTTCTTTAATTCCTGATTCAACCATTTCTGAGCATGTAAAACAGCACGGAGACGGAGTGAAAGTTTTAGCATTGTGGGTAGATGATGCTGAACTGTCTTATAATGAGACTACAAAAAGAGGTGCAGAATCTGCTATACCTCCAGAATTAACTAAAGATGAAAATGGTTATGTAAAAACCGCTTCAATCAAAACTTATGGAGATACCATTCACACTTTTGTAGAAAGAAAAAACTATAAAGGGGTCTTTTTGCCCGGTTTTGAACCAATGGAAAACCCATATGCTCCGAAAGAAATCGGATTAAAATACATTGATCACTGTGTTGGAAATGTTGGATGGGGCGAAATGAATAAGTGGGTAACTTTTTATGAAGAGGTAATGGGATTTAAGCTTTTAATCACTTTTGATGATAAAGATATTTCTACGGACTATACTGCACTAATGTCAAAGGTTGTTTCCAATGGAAACGGATATATAAAATTCCCGATTAATGAGCCGGCAGAAGGCAAGAAAAAGTCTCAAATTGAAGAATATCTTGATTTTTATCACGGTGCCGGAGTTCAGCATATTGCTGTTGCCACAGATGATATTATAACGACTGTTTCTGAACTTCGTAAAAGAGGCATTGAATTTTTGGAAGTTCCCAAAACTTATTATGATGAATTACCGGGCAGAGTAGGTTCCATAGATGAAGAAATTAAGAAACTCAGCGAGCTGGGAATATTAGTTGACAGAGATGAGGAAGGTTATTTATTGCAGATTTTCACAAAGCCTGTACAGGATCGTCCAACTCTATTTTTTGAAATCATTCAAAGAAAAGGCGCGCAATCTTTTGGAAAAGGAAACTTTAAAGCTTTATTTGAAGCAATAGAAAGAGAGCAGGAAAGAAGAGGTAATTTATAATTCAATAAGAAAAATATAATGATAGCAGAAGATAGAATTAAAATCTATAAAGAGCGACTTGAGTCGTTAAGGAGGTATCTTTGACCTCGATAACAAAATATATAAAATGCAGGAAGGGCAAAGAGTTAGCCAGCAGGAAGGCTTTTGGGATGACCCTGATAAAGCTCAAAGCATTTTAAAAGAAATTCAATCTCATAAACTTTGGGTAACTGAATTTGAAAAAGTAAAGGAAAAAATAGATGAAGCAGATATATTGCAGGAGTTTCTAACCTCCGGCGAATCTTCTGAAACAGATGTCGATAAGGCTGTTGATATTGCTGAATCCTTTTTGGAAGAATTTGAGATGAAAACGACTCTCAGTAACAAAGAAGACTCTTTAAATGCTGTGTTGACAATTAATGCCGGAGCAGGAGGCACAGAGAGTTGTGACTGGGCAGCCATGCTCATGAGAATGTATATTATGTGGGGGGAGAAAAACGGATTTAAAATTCGGGAACTTGAAATGAATGATGGTGATGTAGCCGGAATTAAATCTGTTTCACTGGAATTTGAAGGCCCCTTTGCATACGGCTATCTTAAATGTGAAAATGGGGTGCACCGCTTAGTCCGAATTTCACCTTTTGATGCCAACAAAAAAAGACATACTTCTTTTGCTTCTGTTTTTGTTTACCCAATGGTTGATGAAAGTATAAAAATTCAAATCAATCATGCAGATATTGAATGGGACACGTTCCGGTCAAGCGGAGCGGGTGGGCAGCATGTCAACAAAGTTGAAACAGCGGTAAGAGTCAGGCACCTACCCTCAGGAATTGTAGTCGAATGTCAGCAGGAAAGGTCGCAGCACAAGAATCGTGAAAAGGCTCTTAAAATGTTAGAATCCCGCTTATTTGAGGTAGAATTAAGAAAACAAAACGAGGAGAAAGATAAAATTGAAGGTAATAAAATGAAAATTGAATGGGGATCTCAAATCCGTTCCTATGTTTTGCATCCTTACAAACTAATTAAAGATGCCCGTACTCAATATGAAACCGGAAATGTGGATGCTGTTTTAAATGGAGAAATCACCCCTTTTATTAAGGCATTTTTACTGCATGGTTCAAAAAAAGAAACTGAATAATTATGGCTAAATATACATTTTTGCACAATCCGAGATGTCGAAAAAGCAGAGAGGCCCTTGCTCTTGCTCTTGAAAATGGGATAAATCCTGAAATCAGAGAATATCTAAAAGACCCTTTGAATGCTAAGGAGGTAAATGAACTTTTAAACCAACTAAATCTTAAACCGGAGGATTTGGTGAGAAAAACAGAAAGTGATTTTAAGGAAAACTTCAAAGGTAAGTCGATAAAAGATGATGAATGGCCTGAAATATTTGCAAAATTCCCCAAGCTAATCGAAAGGCCCATTTTGATAAAAGATGGTAAAAAAGCGGTGATAGGCAGACCTCCGGAGAAAATACTTGATTTAATTTAACTCCTCCGGTTTAGAAATCCATTCAGATTCGTCAATATGAATTAACAATGTTTTGTTTCTGCTTTTAAAGCCTGAGATTCATTCAATTTTGATTTAGGTGTTTGAATATAGTGCCCCAAATCTGTCGCAGGTGTCCGCCTGTGACACGTACGGTTATGCAGGCAAAAAGGTTATATTGATATTGAATTATTAGAGTAGTTTTTTGAACAATTATTTAAATTGATTAGATTTACATGTTCATTGATTAACTGGATTTTTTTTATA
>REEL01000089.1 GCA_007695095.1 Chitinophagaceae bacterium
AGGTTTGTTTATATAGCCGGAATCAGGGTTTTACCCGGTTCCGGCTTTTTTGTTAAATTTTTACACTATTAGATAGGTCTCCGGCTGTTTAAATTTTAAGACCTCTGACTGCAATAGGTGCTTTAGATGTTCCTGAAATTATAAGTGATGATGATGATGCACCGCCCCACTCAAGGCCTGCCTGTGCATTAATATCAATTTTATTACTATCAAGTACTGCTTTTATCTTTCTTAAAGCATCACTGCTGAATTCCCATCTTAAGCCCTCTAAATGAAAACACTCGACAACTAAATAACATTCATCTACATCACCATATCTCGAATCATTTACTTCTTTTAGCTCACGTAGTTTTCTTCTAAGTTCATGACCGGCAAAACCTTCCCGGAATACTTGCACTTTAACCTCTGACACAAAGATTTGAGAATTTATCGTCTCGTCAAATTCAGCCTTAAAGTCTATTCCAAATGGTTTCAAGTCCAGACTTCCGGAAAAATCAAAACGATCTTGCAGAGTTCCTGTTAATAAACTCCCATTTTCAAATTTTGAGGCATATTTACTACTATCTACATCTAACAGATTCCAGGCTTCACCTTTTCTTTTCCCTAAAGCTCTGAGTATTTTCCCCCTATTCATTACATTAACCCTAAACCAATTCCTAAGGGTTGTTGCCCATCTGGCATCTAAAATCGAGCCCGGTATTATCCCCTCATGCGATAAAGGTAAAATATGTGTCCCACTGGCAGCTTCTTTCAGAAAACTCTCTAATTTTTTCATTTTTCATTTTTTAAATCAAGTGATATAATATATCAATACTAAGATAATTATTATACAATTAATATCAAAGAAAAGTTATTAAATTGTTTCTGAAATAATATGTATTAGACTATGTGCTTGCAACAAATATTAATGAAAAACTAAATAAAAAATTAATATTTCCATTTATTGGCTAGAGCGACTAAACTAAGCATCACCGGGACTTCAACCAATACTCCAACTACTGTTACCAATGCAGCCGGACTTTGCAATCCAAATAAAGCTATAGCAACCGCAACGGCCAATTCAAAGAAATTACTGGAGCCTATCATTGCTGCCGGAGAACAAATAGCATGTGGTAATTTAAGTTTTCGTCCGGCAAACCAGGTTATGAAAAAAATGAAATAAGTTTGAATTGTAAGTGGAACTGCAATCAATAAAATAATGTACGGATTATTTAGAATATTTGGTCCCTGAAAAGCAAAAAGTAATACCAGCGTTAAAAGTAAGGCGATAATACTAACCGGCTTAAATTTGGGGAGAAATACCTCTTCAAACCATTTTTTTCCGTGTTTTTTTACTAAAATTTTATTGGTAATTACTCCTGCAACTAAAGGAATAACTACAAATATAAGTATGGAAGCTACCAAGGTGCCATAAGGAATAGTAATGTCAGTAATCCCTAAAAGAAGACCCACTAAAGGAACAAATGCAACTAATATAATCAAATCATTTACAGATACTTGTACCAGTGTATAATTCGGGTCTCCATCACTTAAATAAGACCAGACAAAAACCATAGCCGTACATGGAGCAACACCCAGTAAAATAGCACCTGCAATATATTCCCCTGCCAAATCAGGATCTATCCAGGCAGCGTATATATGTTCAAAGAATATCCATGCAAAAAATGCCATTGTGAAGGGCTTAATCAACCAATTCACAATCACCGTTAGTATAATACCTTTAGGCGCTCTGCCAATTCCTTTGATACTGGAAAAGTCAATCTGTAACATCATAGGATAAATCATTAGCCAGATTAAAATAGCTATAGGGATATTTACATTATAAACTTCAATATCAGCAAGCACTTGCATATTTTCCCCGGAGATATAACCGATTAACATACCGATACCAATGCATATGGCTACCCAAAGGGATAAATATTTTTCAAAGAATCCTATTTGTTTTTTGGGGGTAATCATTTTTTTATAATTTTCGAGAATACATAAAATATTTCTGTGGCAATTTGCAGACTTCGTTCATGATACTTTTCTGCTTGTTGCGGGGTGCCATCGAACTCTTTTGGATCATTATATGTAATTGGAATACGCTTTTCGGCACCTGCTATAAAAGGGCAGCCATCATCCGCCTGAGAACAAGTCATAATTGCTGCAAAGATTGATATTGGATTGAATTTGTCATCATAGGTTTTTGAAAACCCGATCACCGGATGCGTATTTTCTGAAAACTTAATGCTATATACCGGATTTGTTCCTTTTGAAAGCAAACTGATTTCAAAACCTGTATTTTTTAACGTTTCTGCTGCCACAGGAAACAAAGCAGTTGCTTCTGTACCTCCTGAATAGCAAAAGACATTTGAGATATCAAAATGGGCAGCTATGGCTTGTGTCCATACCTGTGCCAGATGACTCCTTCGGGAATTGTGCGTACAAATAAAATTTAGTCTTACCTCTTCTTTGTTGTTAACTTTCGATTGAAGGTAGTCAATCAAATGCTGTAAAACTTTTTTTCTGTCTTGCGAAATAGTACTTATATCAATTGAGTCCAAAAACTCTTGAATTTTCGGGAATAACTTATGTTGTTTCATTAATTGTATTCAGTATTATTTAACAATCAACATCGCAATCAGATGGTGTATATTTTTCAAATAAAGTATTAAAAACTTCTTTTACTTCTATCCATTTTTCAGGATTAATGCAGTAATTCACCTTAACCCCTTCTATGTTACCCTGAATAATACCAATGCTTTTTAATTCTTTCAGATGCTGGCTGATGGTAGCCTGTGCTAATCCCAGATCACCGACTAAATGTCCGTTACAACAAGTATTGGACTTCAGCAAATGCTGAATAATGGCAACTCTGGCCGGATGAGCAAAGACCCTGGCAAAAGCAGCAATTTCATTTTGTTTTTGGGTAAATAAATCTGATTTTGTAACGCCCATTTTTAATCTGTTTTAACAATATTATTCATTGAGTAAAATTCCAATAATGCCGGTAGCAGTTGCTCTTCAGCTATATAAGGAATCCCGTAAATTTTTGCAGCCAACTTCTCATCTATTTCATTTACTACTTTCACTTCTGCTAATGCCCTGCTTTTTAATAGAGGATCACTAATATTTTTTTGCATAGAAAGACTTTGATTAATTATCCATGCAAATGGATGTATACCCGCTCGCTTCAAATCGTCCTGCAAAGCTGCTGCTTCGCGCATGGGGGTAGTTTCAGGAAGAGACACTAAAATCACTTTGGAGAGATTAGTATCCTGCAATGACATATAAGGGGTTTTTATTTTAGCAGGATCCATGCCTGTATTACGCATCACTTCTCTGTGATAGCTTCCGGCAGTATCCAGAAGTAACAGAGTGTGTCCGGTTGGAGCGGTATCTATCACTACAAATTTTCGTTTTGCCTGTTGAATTGCTTTTGAAAAGGCATGAAAAACTGCGACTTCTTCAGTACATGGTGATTTTAAATCTTCCAGTAGCAGTTTTATACCCTGATCATCCATTTTTTTGCCTTTTTGCTCCATCACTTTATCGATATAAGCTTTTGTTTCCTTTTTCGGGTCAATGCGGTCTATAGTTATATTACCGGGCAATTCATCTAACTGATCCATAAAATCCCGGACGTGTGCTGCCGGATCGGTTGTGGTGAGATGTACATCAAAACCTTTTTGGGCTATCATAACGGCTAAAGCTGATGCTGCTATTGTTTTTCCAACGCCCCCCTTCCCCATTGTCATGATTAATCCGTGGTCTTGCTTTTCGGTAAGCTCATCAACCAGAGTGTCTATTCCATTCAAAACATGATTTAAATCTGTGCCTTTTGATAGATTGGCATTGACCAATTTTTCTTGTAATTCAGGAACTAAAAGTGAGCGTAACTTTTCGATACCCAACACATTATAAGGAAGTAATGGATAAGTTTTTATTGGCATTTTTTGAAGTATTTCCGGAATGGCATCCAATTGCTTTTGTGCCATAAATTCCATTTTTTTAGCAAATGAATCTGTTGTATCCAGAGATTTGAAAATACCATTTACTAACAGCTCTTGATTTTTTAAACCTAATTCATTCAGCTCCTGGCTTGTCCTTGCGGCTTCTTTCAAAGAGGATTGTTCAGCTCGTGAGACCAGATAAAAAGTCGTTTGTGCAGCATCGCGTAAAGTAGCTACAACCTTTTTGTAACGCTCCTGACTACTTTTCAAAGCAGATGTTGGGCCCAAACAAGAAGCCCCTTCGGGATTTTCTTCCGAGAAAGAAGCCCAGGCAGCCGGTAATTCTAATAAACGTAAGGTATGCCCGGTTGGCGCTGTGTCAAAAACAACTATATCAAAGCTACCCCCTTCATTTTCACCCGATATAAAACGTGAAAATTCATCAAAAGAAGCTATTTCTGTTGTACAAGCACCGGAAAGCTCTTCATTCATTTTTTTTATATCTGCTTCGGGAAGTATGTCGTACAAAGGTTCTGTTACTCTCTTGCGATATTCATCAGCCGAAACTTCGGGATTAATATTGATGGCAAAAAGGTTTTGCACCCCCTGTCACTAATTTCTTCTACCGATTTAATATCCTTAATTTTAATGTTAAATTTCATGTTTTTTATTTTTTTAATTTTTATTACTGTTGTTAATGCTTTGCTGTCTGCCAACAAGCCGGGCAGTCGTAAAACTTTTGAAATCTGTGGCTGCTTAGTTTTGTGAAAGTTGGTATGTCTTAGCATGCTAAAATTTTCACTTCATTCAATTCTGCTTGCAATCAGCTACAACCTACTGAAAATGCTCAGCTTTATTCTTAAAAATACAATTTTTTTATCAATTAAAAAAATAAATCAGCCGGACTACATCGATCCTAAGGATGAATAATGAAAAAACTACTTTTAGCTAAGAAAAAAGGGTTAACTCTACCCAATTACTAGTTTTTAAGACGGATGAATGAGGCTAATTTTAAGTTTTTTGTTTGTTGAAGTCCCACACTTTCATAAAATGCAATTGTACTTTGTGTATTGTCTGTAAGGAGTAATATTTGTCTTACATCGTTAAATTTATCCAAAGTCTTTCTAATCATCTCTTTTCCAATCCCTTTCCTACGAAAGCTGTCTAAAACTATAATGTCCTGAATATAAATTATTGTCAGACCGTCACCAACAGCTCGCAAAAATCCAACAAGCTGTGTTCCATGCCATGCAGTTATCACAAAAAATGATTGATTTATTGCTTGTTGTAATTTCTTTGGATTTGAAGTATATGCAGTCCATCCTGCATTTTCATAAAGAGCAAGAACATTTTGAAATTCAATATCTTTTTCAAAACTAAAAGCTATGTTGATCATTTTATTTTTTTTAAATTATTATGATAACTGAAGAAATGAAATTTTCGCCTCTCATATTTATTAATGTAAAAAAGATAGATTATAAACTCATATAAAATACTTTCAATTTGTTACTGATTTTTGTGTAGTTTTATAACCGGTTTTATTCACATTACTTTTATCACTACATTTCCTGTTTTTTGACCGGTTTCAACATATCTGTATGCTTCCACGATTTGATCAAGTGAATAATGTCTGTCAATTACAGGTTTGAAAGCTCCTTTTTCTGCTAATTCTTTTAAAAAATTAACATCCTCTTTGCTAATAGACGGGATTGGGAAAAGAACCTTTTTTTTACTTAGAAATGGTGTTGTAAGTGCCAAAAATATATTCTCTCCATTTTTTCCTAATTCTGTTGAAATATAGATGCCTTTTTCGGCTAACAAAGGCTTGCATTGCTTAAATGAACTTTTGCCGACCGCATCAAAAATGAATTGAAATGTATTTTCTGTCTGCGTAAAATCCTGTATTTGATAGTCAATCACCACATCTGCTCCTAATGATTTTACCAGTTCTACATTTTTTGTATTACAAAGAGCCGTTACATTTGCTCCAAAGTGTTTTAAGAGTTGAACTGCTGAAGAACCGATTGCACCCGTTGCTCCATAGACTAAAACATTTTGTCCGGCTTCAACCTTTGCCGCTCTAATATTCACTAAGGCATAATGTGATCCTTCCGTAAGTGCAGCCGCTTCATCAAAACTTAAGTTTTCAGGCATCGTTGTTACTGCATCTGTTTCAGCAATTGTTAAATACTCTCCGTGTCCTCCGGAGGTTTTGTCATTAAAACCAAAAACTTTATCCCCTATTTTGAAAGTTGTTACATCCTTTCCTATGTCTTCAATGATACCGGCAAACTCACATCCTAAAATCTTATTTTTAGGTCGAAATAATCCGGTCCAAAATCGAGAAATAAAATATTCTGCACTCCGAAAACCGGCATCTGTACGGTTAACTGTAGATGCATAAACCTGAATTAATACTTCATTATCCTTTGGTAACGGCTTAGGAACTTCCATTAATTGGGCAACTTCCGGCGGTCCATATTTTTCATAAACAACTGCTCTCATTTTCTATTGATTCTTATTCGTATAAATTTAAAAAAGCACCGAAGCTCTCTATTCATCAGTTCAGTCTAAAGAAACTGATATAATTTTCAAAAATATAAAAATAAGATGTAATTGGTTGGGGATTTGAAAAAGTTCTAATCTGTTCGGTAATAGAGGCCTATTTACAGGATGGGCAGGTTTCTTCACTCTTCCTCTATGCAATTGATTTTAATTACTTTTCCTTCTGTACACTCTGATGTTAATGGCTTGCTTCCTATGTTTTTATAGGTAATACACACATGTATTCCTGACATTCTGAATTGCTCGTCTATGTCATGTTGAAATACGAAGATTAGTTTTATCCCCTACGTCCTAAACCCTTATTACAATCTGTTCATTTCAAACTAATGAACAACAACTTTTTTATTGACAGCTCCTTCTTCAGATAATACTTGAATAAAATATAAACCTTTAGCAAATCCGCTTACTTCTATTACTTTTTCATAAGCTGCCATTGGAAGAACATTTTCAGAAAAAATCAGTCTCCCCTCAGCAGAATAGATTTTAATAATAGAATTAGAGGTGTATTCATTATAAAACTGAATATTAAGCCTGTCATTCACCGGGTTTGGCATGATGGTAAGACTATTAGCAATTGATTTCTCTTCAATATGTGTACATTGCTCAACAATTATATTTTGTGTAGCATTACCGGTACAATTTCCATCATTATAAGAATAAGTTAAGGTATGTGTTCCAATTCCTGCTAATGCAGGAGAGAAAACACCATCTGACACTCCTGAACCGGAATATGTTCCACCAGAAGGAGAACCTCCGGTAAGATTAAAAGGCTCTGCATCTATACATACATTTTCAAAATTATTCAGGTTTACCGCCGGTGAATTTATATTAACTGAAAGTGATTGCGAAGGACCTGCGCCACAACTATTTGAAGCAGACACTTGTATAGATCCGCTATTACTGCCTGTTGTTACGGTAATATTATCGTTTGAAGATGTACCGCTCCATCCGGAAGGCAAATCCCAAATATATGAAGTAGCACCTGCAACAGTATCAACTGTATAAGTCACTGCAACTCCTTCACAGACATCAATATCTCCACTAATTGCACTTGGCTGTGCGGGCAATGAATTAACAGTTACTGCAAAACTTAATGTATCACTGCTACCACATGAGTTGTTAGCCGTAACAGTAATGTTACCACCACTTGAACCGGCAGTAGCTGATATTGTATTAGTTGTGGATGTTCCTGTCCATCCGGAAGGTAAATTCCATGTATAAGAAGTTGCTTCGGCTATAGTCGATATAGAATATGTAGCAGTAGAACCTTCGCACATGGAAGTATTTCCTGTTATTTCTGTGGGTTGGCCGGGTGGTGAGCAGGGTTGAAATACCGGTTCTATCATTACTTTAAAATCGACAGCCCCTGCTAAATCAATCCAGTTACCACCAATTGGTGTTGCTGCATAAAATGTTTGAGAACGCAAAGGGATTTCATTCTGAAAGCTCAATGACACATTCGTTGTTGTTGTTTGTGCAACGCCGACATAAAAAGTACCATCTACATTTAATGGTGGGGTTACAGACACAGTATTTGCACCAACTCCTGATATTTGACTTGATGAAGTATATAAAACTGTTCCAGGAGTACCGCCCGGACCACCATCATCCCAAATTTTTAATAGATAAGGCTCATTGGCTACATCAAAGAATGTTTTAACCTCATTAATTGTAGTGGCAAGGCTTGTATTAAATTTTACAGCAATTTCTCCTTGAGCTCCGTTGAAACCTGCACCACCATCAGAGTTTGTACCATAAGCATAATTATATGAATCATTAGTCACAATTTGATTAACCATTAGTGAATTGTTATTATTATTAGCATCGTCAGGAACAGTAACTGTAATTTCATTTACACCGGTATTTGTAGATGAATAACTGTCAAAAGTTACAATTGCAGAATTTCCCGGATCCAGACTTGCAATAGTTTGTGTATCGGAGAAAGTATTTGCCCCCGTAACATCTAAAGTAACAGGTAAGTTATTTATTGGAGTGGTTCCTGTATTTGTAATACGTGCAGAAACCTCATGCGGATTTGCAAAAGGAATAGCAATAGTGCCCATTGTATAAATATTACTGACTGCTGCATCATCTACGGCTTGTGCCGGACTAAATACCGGCTCCAGCATTATTCTAAAGTCAACTATATTTGCAAAATCAGTCCAGGAGCCGCCAATTGGAGAAGAAGCATAAAATGTGTTTGATCTCAATGGTGATTCTACCTGATAATTTAATCCCATATTAGTTGTACTCTTTTGAAGAATACCTACATAAAAAGTGCCGCTGACATTTATACCGGGATTTATAGTAACAGTATTTGCACCCATTACTGAATTTTGAGAAGGAGATGTATATATGACAGAGCCCGGTGAATTTCCGGCACCACTTGCATCCCAAATACCCACCTGAAAAGACTGATTGGCTACATTAAAAGATATATTAACTGCATCAATTGATATGGGGGTATTTGTAGTAAACTTAACAGCTATTTGTCCTTCTGCCCCATTGAAACCTGCTCCCCCGGCTGCGACAGGCCCGTAAGCATAATTGTAGGAGTTGTTATTTACAGTTTGTGTTACTGAAATTGAATTGTTCGCATTATTACCATCTGACGGTATGGAAACATTAACAGTGTTGGTACCCGTATTTGTGGATGTATAACCATCAAAAGTAACAATTACACTATCGCCAACTGCTAAGTTGGAAATAGTTTGCGTATTTGTAAATGAGTTTGCCCCGCTTACAGTCAGGGTAACCGGTAAATTACTCATAGCAGTTGTTCCTGCGTTTATTATAAGGGCTGTAACAACATGCGGATTTATATTGGGTATAGCAATGGTTCCCATGGTATACACATTATTAACGGCCGCATCATTAGGTACACCCTGAGCTTTTAATTTATTAACTGAGAATATGCAAATTATGCATAATAAGGGTAAAAAGATAAATTTTTTCATTAGTAGGTAGTTGGTTAATGAATTAATAAACTATGGATATTTCTTTATATAATCTGTATCAAATATATGCATATCTTTAACAATTATAGTATATTTTGAAAAAAAAACTTAGCACATAATTACATTCTAAAGTTTAGCTGTCTGCTGATAATTTGAAGTGCTCTAAAGCTTAAAGCAATATTATTACAACCATAGTTATGTGTTATAACTAAGCACAAATTGTTATATAGCTTCTGTCTGACAATTACGATTACACTAAAGTGGTATTAAATTGGCACTAAAAACAAAAAAGTCAGTTATAAAATGCAAATACTTGATTATATGAAGAATCTACTGAGATTTGTGGATTAAAAACAAGTCAATCGGCAAAATCCATTGCAGTCTGTTTCCTACCGTGCTTGTGTGTTATCACCAACCACCTTTACAAGATTGACGATCAACGATTAGTGGTAGTTGCTTTTTGGTATCCTCTCCCCTATGCAAGCCCGCATTCTTTATTGCACTTAGCCTTGATGTGAATGTACACCGGTAAGGGAATTACATAGCTCCCACAATTCATCCTGAACCACTTTATTTTCTGCATACAAAGGGTAGATAGCAGAGCCTGCAAGCTGTTTGATTATATCCGGTAAACCGGGTTTTTCTTTGCCCGGGATCATTACTTCCATTTTATGATTAAACAATTTACCGCTCATTCCTTTAAAGCGTTCTGAAACACTTAATTCATAATAAATCCCTGCCATAAAAGATGTAGGCGGGAAAAACAGGTTTTGAATATGTGCTATCATTCGGTATCCAGGTGTTACCTTTTGCAATGCGGATTTCGACATTTGTGCTCCGTTAATTTGTAAACAGTTAACCTGAATTCCATCGGCCTTAAATTCTCGGGACATTTTTAAGCTTAACATCAATAAAGCCATTTTAGAGTTCCTGTAATAGTCGTAAACCTTATATGCAGGATCATCCGGGTTTTCTCCACGCAGATTGCTGAAATTAATTTTAAGTTTCGGATTAAAAAAATGTTTTATAATATTACTGCCGGCATGAAGTATGCGGGCATCATCTGACTGTTTTAACAAGTCCCTAAGCAACATGGTTAAAAGGAAGGGGCCAAAAACATTTGTTGCAAAAGTCATTTCCAGGTTATCCTCACTTAATTTATAAGGACTTCCATGGTTAAAGTAAGCAGCATTGTGAATGAGGTTGTCGAGTTTATTATATTTCTCCTTAAATACCTTGCAAAAATTCTTTACAGACATCTGAGATGAAACATCAAGCTGCATGAGATTTACCTGTTCATTTCCGGAAGCTTTTTTAACTTCCTCAAGCACTTCTCTTCCTTTTTCCATATTTCTGCAAGCCATAATAAGCGTGCAGTCATTTTTCGCAAAAATGTGTGCCGCAGCTTTTCCAATTCCGGAAGTTGTACCGGTTATGAGTACGGTTCTGTTTTTCATTTATAAAATATTAATTCCAGAAGCTCATTTTTGCTACAAAGTTAACAATTGAACATTAATTTAGCAAAAATTAAATTTAAACTAAGTGCTGGCATACCTTCCCCCACCGTGCATGTGTGTTCTCACCAACCACTATAAACCAAACACCCAGGTTCATTGGAAAAATCTCTTGCAGTCTGCTTCCCCGCCGTGGTTGTGTGTTATCACCAACCACAATTTGAACTTAAAATGATTTACTAAATACCAAAGTCCGAATTTAAAAACAACAGACAGTTGCCTAAATTTAAGAAGAAGCTGTTGAAAGCGGGGTTAATATTCTGCTAACAAAGATTCATAAGGTATTCTTAATTTTTTATGCAGTAGTCTTATCATGTTTAAAGACAGTTTTCTCTTTCGATTCAAAATTTCTGACACCCTGCTTTTGTATCCAATCACTTCTGCTAAGTCTTTATTACTCATATTCATTTGTTCCATTCGAAATCTAATAGCCTCAATAGGATCCGGTGCGTCTATTGGATAACGTTCATCTTCATATTTTTCAATCAGAAGGGTTAATAGTTCGGCTTCATCACCTTCTTTAGAATGAACAGGTGCATCGAAAATTTCATCAAGCCTCGCTAATGCCTTTTTGTATTCTTGTTCAGTTTTAATTACTTTAATTTTCATGTCTTAAATATTTTTAGCGTCAATATCTCGCTAAACAGCTTCCGGCTGAAAGTTATCATCACACTAAAGTAATAAAAATCCTTATAATCAATTATTCCTGAGTACTCGTGCCACCACTCTGAGTGGTGGCACGAGTGGGATACAAACCATACCCCAAGCTCATAGCCAAAATCCATTGCAGTCTGCTTTAGCTGACTGTTAAAAATCAGGACTGTTCAGTGGATTTAGCCACATTTTAAACTGTAACTCATGCGGCTAAAGCCGGCTTGCTATTTAAAACTATCTCCGTTGGCTGAAGCCAACGGCAATGGATGAGGATGATTATTTCTATCTCATCCTACAGTTCTTTCTGGTTTCCCGCCGTGGTTGTGTGTTTTCACCAACCACCTTAAACATATCAAAAGCCATTAAAACCTATCGCCAAAATTGCCACCATTTTTTTTGAACTCTTTGGTCTTATCGGTGATAATGGAGAAGATAGTAATTCACCTAACTACAAGTATGTTGTTAACGCTGATTGATAAAACTTGGACAGGTACTTGGTCATGGTGTCCAGGTTCGGGTTTGGAAACTGACAAACCTTTCGAACTTGGACAAAGTGTCCAAGTATTGAAAACCCTGCTCGCTGTAGCTTTATCTAAAAAAATGCAGATGTCCGTAGGTAAAACAGACAGCTACCTGATTTTAAGAAGAAGTTACTGGGAACCGGAAGAACAAATTTAATTTTAGATGTGTATCTTTATAAAAAGGAATTTATTTTGACCAGGGAGCATATCATACAAAAAACACTCAAAATGCTGCAGCAATTACCTGAAGATAAAGTCAGGGAAGTTGCGGATTTTGCAGATTTTATTTTAAAAAAACATGATGAATA
Source organism: Chitinophagaceae bacterium (assembly GCA_007695095.1). Lineage (NCBI taxonomy): Bacteria > Pseudomonadati > Bacteroidota > Chitinophagia > Chitinophagales > Chitinophagaceae > Chitinophagaceae bacterium. The sequence continues at coordinate 12,455 of REEL01000089.1, forward strand.
CTGTTTGCAAAAAGGAATTGAAAAACTAAGCAGTAAATCCAAGGCTTTTGATTTCTTACACGAAGAAGAAGACCTTTATACAGTTGAAGACCTGAAAGAAAAGTATAAATGAGAAAAGGATTGGCATTTTTGGAAATGCTATATTTATTTTGAAACAACATGTCACAAGCGAGGACGCTTGCGACAGAGTAGTCAATGCTCTATTCCGTTTTATTTAATATAATATATTATTCCTTTATTATTCCCGGTACTTGAGTCAAAACTATTTATATCTTCATTCCATTCCCAGCCATTTGCTCCAATATACAATCTGTCATCATCATCCAAGTATATTGTATAAATATATCGCTTGTAAGGAAAAATATCAATCCAAGTTGAACCACCATCAGAAGACATTAGTACTTTGTCTGGTTGCTTAGGGTATGTTTCTGATCTTAGAATTTTATATATTATTCCGTTGGAAGCAGTTACAATATTAGTACGTAAGTTCTCAAAAGATTTTTCAGGGGAAAGCTGCCAAGTTTCACCATTGTCAAGAGAGAAGTAGTCATTATAGGTGTGATTATACAAAGCTATAGCAAATAAAGTGTCTTCTTTTTTTCGGAGTTCATAAGCAGTAATACCATCATGAACAACTGTCCATGTATTACCTTGATTGGATGTTTTGAATATTTTACTCAACCCACCGGCAATTAATTCATTTTCAATATTTCCACTTAAGCTATGAATAGTACTGGCATTAGGAACATCAATTTTTATCCATTCAATATTGGCATGAGGTTTTGATTCATCTTTTTTGCAGGATGAAAATAAAATCAGGCAAACCAGCAAAGAATTTATTAATATTTTATTTACCATAACTAACACATATTAAAAAGTAACGGAATGAAATTGTTCTTATTGTTCTAAATATAAAAGTCCGTAGTTCAAAACGGAAAGTTGCCTGACTTTTAGAAGTTACTGAGAGTTGGGGATTATCAAAATTGATCTGGAAACATTTGCTTAGCTCTTTCATTGCCCAGATCATTTAATTTCATTAAACATGTTAAAAGTCATTAAAAACTATCGCCAAAATTGCCACCATTTTTTTTCTTGAACACTTATGTTTCCAACATAAATGATATCATGCTTCCGGTTTTCATTCGGAATCAGTTCAATTAAAATTTGCGTATCTGATTTGTCAATTGCAATCACTTGTTCCTCATAACCTACATTTTGAATTATGATAAAAATACTGTCGGATTTAAGCGTGTCAGGAATATTGAGTTTAAAATTTCCGTCAAGGTCACTTACTGTGCCTATTTTTGTGTCTTTAAACCTTATAGAAGCAAAAGGTAAATCTTCATTTGTATGTGCATCTTTTATGTGTCCTTTTATGGCATGTGTTGTACTGTCTTCGATCTTCTTTTGGTCAAAAGTTTCACTTAAATCACGCGTATTTTGCTGAATTATAGTTTCTATTTCCGCAGGTGTTTTGTTGTCTGTAGCAAAAGTGCTTTGCGTAGTCCCGGCAAACAAGAGGGTTGCAAGTATTTTATAGAGTCGTGAGCGGTAAGTGTTTTGTTGTGGATGATGTAGTTTTATGTTAAGTTGATTCTGGTCTAATATAACACAAAAATTTGCTTGTTTTTTGTCTATAAACTTAATGAGTTGCTTTT
>REEL01000090.1 GCA_007695095.1 Chitinophagaceae bacterium
GCCACAACGAAAAAAAGCGGACTTTGTTTCAATCCTTTTTTAGTTGGATTATGGTCTGGAAGATGTATGATACCGCAACCGAAAGACCGGGGAATATTATGTTTCAATCCTTTTTTAGTTGGATTATGGTCTGGAAGTCGCCAGACCACATAAAAGTAATAAAATTCTATTTTCCAGCTTATTTTTGATTCCCATTTTTTTTAAACAATATGTCAAAGTACGTACTTTTTTTAGTGTTTTTCGGTCAGTTTCCGAAAGTACAATTGATTTATATTCAACCATTTGTGTGTAGATTTAAATGGCGTTAAAATAAATTTAGACCCGGAAAAGACTTATTTAATGCAAATATTTTTATATGTGCAATCTAAGCATCTTTTCTTGTATTTAGTAGCTTTTGGAAAAAAATTATTGTCAATAATCAGCTGAATTTCAAGTGCACATTTTTTTATTTTGTCTAAATCACTTTCAGTTACCTCCACTTCGATCAACTTGTGCTTGCTTCGGGTATATACTATAAATCCTTTTTTTACTTTTTTTCCAAAATTTTCTTCTATCAGCCAGGCATAGCAATACAATTGAGTTTTGTAGGTGTCATAGATTTTATCTTTGTATTCTGCAAATTTATAGTCAAGCGGACTCATTGTGCCATCTTCAAGTAATAAGACTTCATCTACTTTCCCTCTTAACAATCCGTTTGTAAGATATTGGTCAAGATGTTTCTCTTTGACTCCGATTTTCTTTCTAAGATATTGTTTGTTTTGCTCCAATTTTTCATTGTGTAAGTCTCTACCTCGTATAACTTTGTAATTTTTTTCTTCATATTGGGGTATTGCCAACACATATTCGAAAAATGTAAATCGCGGACAGTAAAGATATTGTATGATATGCGAGGGGGTAATGGTAATCATTTCCAATATATTAAATCAAAAAAATAAAGCCCTAATTTCATCGGTAACCATTTTTTTATCAAAAGCTTGTCCAAGTAGTGAAGCATTTTTTAATTCATTTTTACTCATTGTGAAAATATATACTTTATCCTGTGATTCATCAATTTGTTCTTCAAGTTGAAGACTGAGCGTATCTTTTTCATGACTATCAACCGTTCCCAGAAAAACAGAATATTGTACTCTGTATAAACCGGCTTGCTTACAGAGTTTGGCGGCTTTCGTTCTGGCTTTGTCATTTTTAATATCATACAGTACCCACGTTATCATTGTTAATTTGATTTTTGTTAATTAATGTATTTGCAAACGTATGAGCATCCATTTGAAGAGCATTAGCACGGGTTTGATTTCTTCCCCTATAACGATGAGTTTCTTCTTCAAAGTAATTGTTAAAGTTTTCAACAAGTAGTTTTTTGCCCATTTCATTTAATGTATACCCATTTTTGATTTTATCAGTGTGTGTTTGGTTAACTTTTTTTGCAGAAAAAAGCTTAAATACGGTCCTGTCAACATGAATTCTGTATGGCTCAATGAAATCATAAACCATACTAAGTTGATTGTAATCATCTCGATGCATAAATCCAAGATATGGATCAATGCCGGCAATAATTAAAGATTTTTCGACTTTACCATATAACATTCCATAGGCATAATTTAAAAAAGCATTAAAGGGGTCTAATGCAGGCCGAGAACTTCTTCCCTCGAATTGATATTCTTTTGCTAATAATTTGCTAAGTGTGCTAAAATAATATCTTCCGGCGGTACCTTCAATTCCCCTGATTGTTTCTGCAATTTGAGCAATAGATTCTGCTTCGAGCTTTGCAATGGAAATTGCCTGCTTATTTATTTTTTCAATTTTTTCGTCTAAATAATCTTTTTTACTTTCTCTATGTTTCTTTAAGTCTTTTAAAAATTCAACTTGATTTTCAATTTTTTGGACGATCCATTCTTTAACCCATTTTACTGCTTGTTTATTTAGGCTTGCTTCAAGCTGACATTTTCGAATTTTGGTTGTGCTGCCTAATTTGCTATGCCAAACTCGGCCTGCCGGTTTACCGTCAAATTCCACAAATATGATATCAACATTAAATTTTAAAGCCAGAAAAACAGCATCGGTACTTAATGCAGCAGCTTTTGCCATAAGTATACTTTTTACTTTTTTAGCTGCAAAATGATGTTTTTTGTAGACTTTAGAACCTTCACTTTCAGGCACTCTGATTTCAAACATCTCATCTTTGACATGTAGGTATGTGCCGTATGTATTGATGTGTAGTTGCATGAATGAATATTTAGCTTAATTTTATCTTAATCCCCAAGGTTGTTTTGATTTGGTTCATTTTTTTCTAATCTAACCCGCAAGGTTGGCTAAAATTAGTTTTTAAATGTTTTAAACATTTACCTTTTACAGAACGACAACCTTGCGGGTTAATCCACCTTAAGTTAATTCTCAAAAAGTCATATCCATTTCCAAAGCATATTTCTCAATTCCATTTAATTTAGGTTTGAAGTCGATTTTGGCGTTTTTTGGAAAGAGTTTATAAGCTAATTCCCGATTGATTCTTTTATTTTTTTTCATAACATAATCATAATATGAAGTAAATTTATAATTGCTGATATCATCTACAAACCCATGCATTACAGGGTTAAAATGAATGTAATTTAATGCTTTCATGAAATAACCGGAATTATCAATTAATTTCCTTTCTATATTATCTAAAAATAAACTCCCTTTTCGGTTGTATTTTATGTTATAGTATTTTGAATAGCTGTTGAGAAAAATTGCAAATTGATTTGAGTTGTGATAATTGAGATTTTCTTTTAACTCCGATATAGATTTTTTAGGATATTTTGTTTTGAAGACTTCAATTATTTCTGATTCCGGTTTTATCATTAATAAAAAGTGAAAATGGTTAGGCATCAGACAATAAGCAAAAGTGTGTGAAATAACCGAAAGGTGCTGGTTATACTTTTCAAGAAAGCGGTAATAATTTTTCTCCTGCCTGAAAATGTTATCATCTCCATTCCCATGGTTATATACATGATAAACTTTACCCGGCTCAAAAGGAATTCTCTTGTTACCCATTATGCTAATATAAGAATTTATTTACTAGCGACAACCCGCAAGGTTGACTTTTATTTATTGGTAGGTACTTCCATATTATCTACCATTTACTGAACGCCAACCTTGCGGGTTAGATAAAAAACCTTACTCCGAAACAAGGTTGATTTTTTAACTATTGTTAGATACTTCCATGTTATTTGCCATTTACTAAACGCCAATCTTGCGGGTTAAACAAAAATCAACCTACCGTCCCAAATCCTCTACTCACTCCTTTGCCAAGCCCAATTCCTGCCGGTAATATTGCATTTACTACAAAGCTACCGGTAAAAGCCATCATACTTTGATCTTTAAAGCGTGTTGTTTTTTCATGGAGCTTGCATTTTGCCAAAAGCTTTTCATTCGGTTCAAG
>REEL01000091.1 GCA_007695095.1 Chitinophagaceae bacterium
ATCACCACAGATGCTACCTTCTACCTCACTCCTCCAGTGGCAATCACCTACAACCCGGGAAGATTGTGTTTTACATTCTTGAATGGGGTTGTACCCCCCGTGAAATGATACAGTAACGCATAAACTCCCATTGCTTCGACAGAAATCGCCAATTTTACATGTCGGGCAATTTCATGAATGGAATCACTGATTATAAAACTATTCCCTTCACTCCAGCAGAAAAACTTGTTTAAGCCAAATCTGTCAGAATACAATCGTATCATTGCAGCATCTATTTGGCCTATAATGAAATTTCCCTTTATTTTCTCAATAAATGCATCTTTGTATTTGCCATGGCAGGAGAGTATGATTTCTTTGCTTGATGTTTCTTTAACTGGTATGTCATTTCCCTTTCTCAAAGAAACAAATCCGTTTACAAACCAATGATTGTTTGCTTCATCTGAGAAAAAATTTTCATCAAAAACAATAAAATTTTCATTGGATTCGAACAAAGAAATTTCGGGATAGACTTTTTTTACTTGCTCAATATTACTGATTAACCACATATCTTCCCCTCCATTCGTTTTTTATTAACGTAATCCATCACCTCATCTGTGAATTCACCAAAAAAAGAGCCAGTTAATATATTTGTTGGTTCCGGAGTTAACCCGGTGTTAAACTCAATTATTTTAACATCTGAACTTGAATCAACAGCAAAATCAAAGCCTATAATTCTATGGTAAACAAAATGTGATGCAATATTTTTCGCTATCTGGATTACTTCCTCATATTCAGGAAAATCTACGTTAATTTCGTTTTCCTGAAGGCTTAAATCTCTGAATAAACGTTTTGAATGTAAGGTTCCGTTTTTTAGTATTCTTATCCTGCTGGCATTTTTTGTTGTATCAAATAACTCACCTTTGTCACCAATTCTGATATATTGATGCAAAATGTGTATTTTTTCATCTTTTACTGACCTGTATGTAATAATTCTGGCAGTATTTAATGATGTTTCATTAAATTTGGATAGTATGGAGTGTTGTCTTATTACTTTTTGAAGTATAAAATTATTCTCATGATAAATATAATCCTTAAGATTAGTACCTTGATTATTTATAAAATCTCCATTTTTGTTTTTAAAAAACATCTGGACACCTTTGCTGCTACCTGTATCAAGTATTTTTTTATATATAATCTTTTCATCCTTTATATTTGAAATAATTGTCTCTGGTGATTTTTGATTTATTAGGTCCGTGTCATAAAAAACTCCATTTATTTTTTTTAAATAATTAAAAATAAAAACGTCAGGAATATCATTAAAAACTTTTGGCAATAAATCTATAAAAGCTTTATTTTGAAATATTGTAGAGGAATATCTTTTCAGATTGAGATAAGGTTCAATATAATATTTGTAAAATTCTTCAGTAATATAGTTTAGGTCATGCGTATTGTTAAAAGCAATATATAGTTTAACTCTGTTAAGGTCATACTTAATTTTGTGCTTTTTACAATTCGCTTTGTATTTCCGGGTAAAATCTCCTGGTAACCGGGCTACTTTTTTATTTTTGGTAGAATATCTTATACGGTTTTTTCTCCTAAGGGTATTGTACTTTACCCAAACTTTGAAACCTTCAAGACACTTTTCAATACGCAGAAATAGCTTATACATTTGCGTTTTCTTTATATTTCGGTTTAGTTCTGATAAATTGTTCCTTAAAAACAGGTTTTACAAATAACAACCCCAAAAAGAACATCACAATAGTTCTGTTACCCGTGCCGTAAAAGGAGCCATTGTACATATTTAAAAGTGATGTTATAAAAATTATAGAAAAGATTAAAAAAAACATTTTACCATCTTCAATCTTACTCCGGTGTTTATAATATTTAATTAATCTAATAAATACAAGCCATAAAAAAGCAAGGTAAATCAACATTCCCGTTAACCCCAAAGAATTTAAAAGCATAGCAAAATCATTGTGGATTGGCCTTCTGGAACCAAAATAATATCCTCCGATTTTACCATATTGACCAGCTGTTACAAATGGAGACCTTCCGAAGAAGCTATAATTTAAATCATTAAAACTAAAAATCTCAGTTAATACAGCCTCCAATTCAACTGTCCTTCCTTCTCTTTCAAAAACATCTCTGTCGGCAACCATAAGTTCTGCCCGATGCTCATATCTTTTTTGGAATGTGGATAACCAATATGCTGATGTTAAAAAAGCAATTGAGCCTGCAATAATTAAAAATCTTACATAGTTTAATTTAAACCGGCCCTCTGTAAATATCAAATAAATAAAAAGTGAAATGATTATCAGAATAATGGAAGTCCTTTTCATTCCTGTAATAAGGAAAAGGATACTGATCAAAGCAGTAATTATTATAAGAGCTTTTTTTTGCCTTGGGATAAAATCAAAAAATAACAATGCAGGTGCCAGAATCGTAATGTAAAACTGAGATGCAGAATTTAATCCTCCTCTGGTAAAATAATCATCTTCAACTTGATAACCTGTACCACCAATACCCAAAATACTTGCTAGTATCAGGTAAAACCCTATTACAATTGTCAAATTAGCAAAAACTTTTAAAATGTATTTTGCTTTTTGGTAATCAAATAAGTTTATGGTTATGGGAAAAACAAGCAGTGATGGGAAAATTCTACTGAACTGATAAAAGCTTCCAAATTGGTTGCTACTGAATAACACTAAGGCAGCCGAATAAATAATAAAAATTAAAATTATGGCAACCGCTGTATGTTTTAAAGGCTTAATTGTTGTAAAAAATAACCAAAGGATATATGAGACAATTATCATCCCTCTCAAATAACTGAAGAAAGGCCATGCACTGAAGTTGACATAAACTTCGGTGGAAAAAAGAAAGAAAAGATAATAGTCAAAGAATTTTACATCTCTACTACTTATGGTTTTAGCACTTTCCATTTATTCAAATTACTTGTTGGCTATAGTTTTAGAGTATAACTCCACATATTTGTTCATTATATTTTCATGAGTAAATTCATTGTTAATTTTGTTTATTCCTTTCATGCTCATGCTTTTATAAACTTCTGAATTACTTAGCAATAGATTCATTTTTTCATAATATGAATTTGGGTCATCACCTTCATATATAAGAAAACCGGTTTCTCCATTTTCAATAATATGGTCTGTTATACCTTTAAGATTTCTTGCAATAACCGGTACTCCTACGGCCATAGATTCTATTAAAACATTGCCAAAACCTTCTCTTCTGCTCGGGAAAATAGTAATATCAGCCATTTGGAAAAATCGTTCAGGGTCGCTTACCAGGCCTTTGTCTATGATTGTTTCATTATTAAGATATTTTTCCAGATTGTATTGCTTGCCATTTATAATTGGTTTTTTTTCTGAAATACCTAATAAGATCATTAATGCCTCAGGGTAATTTTTCAATAAGATATCAAAAGATTCTATGGCAATATCAAATCCTTTTCTGAAGCTTTTTGGTCCTAGAAATAACAATACCGGATAGCGTTCTTTAAACTTTTCTCCCAATATGGTTTCCTTTAAATATGCTTTTGATAATTCACCCGGTTTAAAATCCGTGTCATTGTGAATAACTACTGTTTTTGTTTTTATATTGTTAATCTTGCACCAATCTTGCAATGCATTGCTTATACATATGATTGTGGTTGCATTATTTAAGTTGAATTTAAGTATATGTTTTTGACTCCAGTGTGAGGATTTTTTATCAAAATCCGGCAATAAAGTAAATTCTCTTAATAAAGGTTTACCGAATATTTTCGAAAATAAAATGGTTCCAATTTCCTCCCATGAATTACTGAAAGTATGAATTAGATCTACTTGTTTTCTATTTTTTGTAAGAAAGATAAAAATCCTGAAATTATGATAAATAATAGCGCTTAATGCTAATATCTTGTTGTTTCTTTTACGCTTGGTCGTAAACCTATAGATATACTTTGAAAGGTTATTTTTTATATCTGAATTATCTTTTACCGACTCCTCCCTTGTTTTGGTAATCAGACTAAAAAGCATGTTTTTTGAAGCTAAGTATTGTCCATGTCTGTAAGCTCTTTTACCAGCTCCACTATATACGGGAGGGATTTTTGATACTGTAAGACAAACTTTCAGTAATTTTTTGTCAGTCATAATAGAATATTACTAGTCAATGGCGATCTACTAAAACTATTTATTTTGGGAAAACCTTAAAAAGTTAATTACTTCTCTGTATACAGTTATTCTTAGAATTGCCATGAATATAATTATAGCTATAATAAGGGAGAAAAGAATGACAATCAGGTTTTGATTATAATTATTTATAAGCCAACCTTTAAGAAAAAATAATACTACTCCCATTACCGCTGAACTGGCAAATATTTTTGCCAAATCAGATAATTGTTCTCTTATATTATAGGAGATATACTTTCCTGCATAATACCCATAAAAAAATGTTGTAACATATTGTGCAAGAACAATTAAGCTGATAAGTGTAAGGATGTCAAACCAGATTCCTCCCACCAGTGCCAGGGTAATATTTGCTTTTTGCAGTATTTCCAGATTGAGATACAACCGGCTTCTTCCCAGCACCTTTAAAAGGTTTTGATGAATCAGAATTAGGTTAAAGACCATTCCACCCACACATACAATTTGCAGCATAGGGGCTGCAGGCAGCCATTGATCGCCAAATGCCAGTGAAATTAAAGGTTCGGCATAGACTATCATAAATACCATGCCTGGTATTACAATCAAGGAAGAGATTTTGATAATTTTACGGTAGGCATCTTTCAGTTTTACAGGGTCGTCATTGAGTTTTGCCAGGGAAGGATAGGAAACCTTGCGTATTACCTGCATGAGATTGGATGAAACCAATCTTTCAAGTTTTTGTGCTTGTGACAAGAAACCCAATGTGGCAGGGGAGAAGAATACACCAATCAATACTTTATAAAGATTAGAGTGTATACTGGAAAGAATTTTTGAAGCAGTAAGGTGAATTCCAAAAGATGATAATCTATTGTATGAGTTTTTATGCAGGCTTAAAGAGACTTTTTGCTTACTTAGAAACATCAGGAACAAACTTGATAAAATGCTCAGCGCAAGATACTTATAAGCCAGAGCAAAAACTCCGTAACCTTTGTATGCAAGATAAATCCCCAGTGCCCCCGAAAGCAAATGGGCAGGTAATACGCGTAAGAATTCTTTTTTAAAATCAAGACTATGCACCAGCATTGCCTGATGTACCAGACTTAAAGCACGAGCTACAAGCGTTAAACCCATGATGCGGATTAGTGATTGAATTATGGGGTTCCCATAGAAATCTGCAATGTAGGGTGCTGCAAAAAACAAAATAATGTAAAAAAACACAGCAAGAAGCACATTGATAGTAAAAACTGTGTTAATATCTTCTTGCTTCGGGGTTCTTTCTCTGATAATTGCTGAACTTAAACCTCCTTCCATCAGAACGGTAGTAACAGCAAAAAATATCATGATCATGGCCACCAACCCAAAATCTTCGGGAGTTAACAATCTGGCCAGAATCATAATGATCCCGAATTGAATTAAATACAATCCAACCTTCTCTGCAGCTACCCAGATAAATCCCTGCAGTGTTTTCTTTTTAAGACTTTCGGCCAAGAGTGATTTTGGTTAGTGGGGTGTTAATTGCTTGAGATGTTAATTTCAGGTTTTTAACCGCGGAGTCGCTAAGGCGCAAGGTTCGCGGAGTGATAATTTATGATTTCAGATTTTTGATTTCAGATTTAGTTTCGCTGAGCT
>REEL01000092.1 GCA_007695095.1 Chitinophagaceae bacterium
ATTGATCTCGATATCCTCAGGGGGATTGCCCTTTTTGGCATACTGGTGGTGAATCTCTATATTTTTTCTAATCCCCTGGCAATTTTAGCCGTGAATATATCACCGTGGACGGAATGGTATAATCAGTCGTATATTTTCTTTAGCCGGATATTCTTTGAAGGTAAGTTCATTACAATGTTTTCCTTTTTATTCGGACTTGGCTTTTACATTTTCACCGAACGCCTTAAAATTAAGGAATTACCGGTCAGGCGGGTTTTCTTTCGCAGGATGTTACTTTTGTTTTTGATTGGCCTAATGCATGCGGTGTTTTTCTGGCCGGGAGATATATTAGCTTCTTATGCAGTCTCAGGAATTTTCATCATGCTTTTTTTATACAGAAAAGATAAAACAATCAAGATTTGGATGGGGGTTATTTTAGGTGCTTTCCTACTATTTTTTACTTTGCTCATATTTTTTATAATGTGGGCAATGAGCATGCCCGAAGTAGCTGACAGTATAAAGGAGGGATTTGCGGAAGCAAACCAGGATTTTGTGGAAATGCTTGCACGTGGGTACGAAGTTTATTTAACTGGGACTTATGCTGAAATGATGACATACAGATGGGGAGAAGAAATTCCCTTTGCATGGACGGGCTTGTTTCTTGCACCTATGGGAATTCCATTCATTATTTCTATGTTCTTGCTTGGTTTTCTGATTGGCCGGAAAGGTTTGCTGCAAAACCCTAAATTATTGAGAACGTTGTTAATCCCTCATCGATGGAAACTACTTATAAGCGGACTCTTGCTCTCTGTTGTTTATGCATTAAGTTATCTTTATCGGGATCCTGTTCTTTTTGATTATTGGTTGCTGATTCAAATGTTTGCAATAATCCTTGGAGCGCCCTTGTTGATGTTGGCCTACAGCGGATTTATCCTAAAGTGCCTGGAAGACAATAAAGCTACCGCTTTCCTTCATCGGTTTGTGCCTGTCGGTCGCATGGCGCTTACAAATTATATCATGCAAACAATTATTTGTACCACTATATTTTACGGTTATGGGTTGGAATTGATTGGCCGCTTTGAACCGATTTTCATATTTCCACTTGCTGTAGTGATTTACCTATTCCAAATGTATCTGAGTGCATGGTATTTCAAACACTATAAAATGGGCCCGCTTGAAAGACTATGGCGCATGGGAACATATCTTAGCAGGGTTTAAAGATTTCAAAATGGAAACGTATATTTTTCGAAGACATTCAATACAATTACCTGATTTTTGCTTGCAGTTAGCTGTTAAAAAACCTTTTTTGTAATAGAAGTTTTGGAGCATTTCAAAACACAACTGAAATTTAGAGATTAATTTAAACAAATGAAAAAAATACTTATTATTTATGGTCACCCGGACAAAGAAAGCTATTGCTATGCACTTACAGAAGCTTATAAAAAAGGGGCAATAGCATCCGGAGCTGAAGTGAAAGAGATAAAAATAGCGGATTTGGAATTTAATCCCAATTTACAATTCGGATATAGAAAACGTACTGAACTTGAACCGGATTTGATTGAATCCCATGAAAAAATAAAATGGGCAGACCATTTAGTATGGATTTATCCGGTTTGGTGGGGAAGCTTGCCTGCCCTATTAAAAGGCTTTATTGACAGAGTTTTTCTTCCGGGTTTTGCTTTTCAAAAAAAGGAAAATTCATTATGGTGGGACAAGTTACTCAAAGGTAAAAGCGCGAGAATTATTTCTACACTTGACCAGCCTGCCTGGTATTATTGGTTAGTTTATCAAAAACCAAGCTATTTTGCAATGAAGAAATTAACCCTGGAGTTTTGCGGAATAAGTCCGGTAAAAGCAACAACAATAGGCCCCATTCGCTTGTCTAAAGAAACGTATCGAGAAAAATGGTTAGAAAGAGTCTATAAGCTGGGTTTTAAACAAAAATAAAATGGCAAATGAATACAGAATCAAAAAGTTTGACGGCGGAATGCATTATATTTTGCTCGACAAAAAGACGGTTTTAGCCTTAACAAAAGAAAATAATAAACGTGTGATTTGCAGATTGAATGACGAGATGGAACTTCATTGTGCAATAATTTCTAAAAAAGAAGGCGGTCACTTTATCAGCATTGGTTCAGCCACTTGCAAAAAGCTAAAAATTAAAGAAGGTTCAAAGGTAAAAGCTACTTTCACTGTAGATAATTCAAAATATCAGTTTGAAATGCCCGAAGAGCTAAAGGAAGTTTTAAATACAGACCCTGAAGCAGATAAAATATTTCATTCATTGACAAAAGGAAATCAACGTGGACTTATTTATTTGGTATTACAAGTAAAATCTAGCGATAAGAGAATTGAAAAAGCATTGAAAATTACGGAAAAAATCAAAATGGGAATTACATCTCCTAAATTGATTTTAAAGTATCCTCATTAATTCGTCTAATTTTTGAAAGATTTAGGTATATTAAAAGTAATTCAGTGATTAAAATTCAAGGTATTTACTTATTTTTAATTTGCTGTCCATGTAAAATTGTATTAACTAGTAAAACCGAACTTTTATTTGCTATTGGTAAATTATGAAACAGATTTTACATAAGATATTGAATAAAAAAACAAATATTTTTACAGGATTTTCTTATTTGTTTTATAATAGTAAAAGAAATTGGAGTCCACCTGTTGTTGATAACTTTGATGAAATAATTATTAATCATATCCAACCGAAAAATGAATTTACTTTTATACAAATAGGTTCTAATAATGGAATGTCAAATGATCCATTATATGATTACATAAAAAAGAATAAATGCAAAGGTGTACTCATAGAGCCGGTCAGCTATCTTTTTAAACAGTTGATAGCTAATTATAAAGGTGTTGAGGGTGTTTATTTTGAAAACATTGCTGTTTCAAATACAAATTCAGAAAAAGAATTTTATATCATAAAAGAAAGTGATGATGATAGCTTGCCAATTTGGTATAATCAAATTAGCTCATTCAAATTAGAAACAATATTGACACATAAAGACTATATCCCGAATATAGAACAACTCATAACTAAACAAATTACTCCAACTATAACGTTTCATTCCATAATTGAAAAATATAAATTTGATGAATTAGATATTTTAACAATTGATACGGAAGGATATGATTTTGAGATAATTAAAACCATTAATTTTAATGTAATTACCCCCTCTGTTTTAATATTTGAGAATAAACATTTGACAAAAAGTGATTATAAAAAATGTTTAAAAATAATGAAAAAACATTATCTGTCAATAAAAGAAAACCTAACCGGAGATACTATTTGCTATGATATAAGATAATGAATTGAGGTTTATTAATTTTAACTTCTCAAAATCTGAATAAGTCATTCGACTTAACAAGTATGAAAATTTAAACTTTTCAGAAATGATAAATTGATTTAGCTATCAAGCATTGAAATCAGATTAAGAAAAATATTCAAAGAATCTATTTAATTTGAACACCTTTACAGAATTTTAATCTAATATAACATTTTTCAATAGATAAAGAATCTCACCCTAAAAAACTTTAAAAAAATCCATCATATTATTGTATCTTTATAAGAACTGAAAAGTGCTCAATGAATTTGTGTATCGCGTATATTTAGATTGAGTTAGATAAACATGAGTTTTTTCCTAAAACAGATTCTAGTTTTTCTTTTCAAATAAATTTTAAGCCCGGGAATTCAGCTGATTGCAGTATTTATCTTATTTGTTTTACCTAAAGGATAGGCAGAGTATTTCTGCTTTTGATTTAAATTATACTTGAACACTCACAGGAATGAAAGAAAAGCTAACCGTATCATTTAATATCAATTTTTTAAAGGAAAGTGCCATTAGTTTGGCTAAAATCCATAAGGCTTCAGCTGCATCCAACAACTTGAAACCCATTAAACCCATCCTGGAAGAATCCAATCAGATACTCACAGATACTTACCGAACACTTTCCAAAATTGTAAAATCAGAAAAAGAGATTTCACCGGCTTCCGAATGGTTGATGGACAATTTTTATATTATTCAGGAACAAATCGTGCAAATTGGCATTGATTTTCCAAAGGCATATCAAAAAAATATACCAATACTGGCAATTGGCGAGCATAAAGGCTTTCCAAGAGTTTATGAGATTGTGCTCAATATGCTGACACATACTGATAATGTTTTAGACAATGAAGTACTTTTAGAATATATACGAAGTTATCAACAAGAGGAGACCTTGCAATTAGGTGAGCTTTGGGCTATCCCTATTATGATTCGCTTATTTCTCATTCAAATACTGGCCGAAAAGGCATCCCGTATTTTAGAACAAAAATATATCAAAAGTGAAGTAGAAAAATTTGTCAAAGAAATTGAAAAGGAAAATTTAGAGGAACCGGGTGCCTTTTCACACGCTATTTCAGGTTGGGCTAAAGTGCATTCAGAAAAATCAGGCCTGCTACATCTTTTAGAGTTGTTTAATCAACTCCAATCTGCGGGAATGCTTCATGAAGAGCAAAAACGCTGGTTTAACTATCACATAAACCAATATGAAACAACGCTGGAAGATGCCATGCGCCGGGAGGCACAAAAACAATCCAGGCTTCAGGTAAATATTCAAAATGCCGTAATTTCTTTACGGGAAATCACAGAAACGGAATGGTCGGATTTTGTGGAGGACTGTTCCGTTATAGACGATATTCTTAAACAAGATCCTTCCGGCCATTATTCAATGATGAGCTTTCACACAAGAGACAGCTACCGGAGAATTGTTGAAAAAGTAAGCAGACATTCAAAATTTTCAGAGACAGCGGTTTCCAATATCGCATTGGAATTGTCAAAAGAACAGTTTGTTAACGCAGCTGAAAATGCTGATAATTCTATATTTGACAAAAACAAAGTAAAACAGCATATTGGATATTTTCTCATTGGCGATGGATATACTGAATTAATCAAAAAAACCGGATATACGGCTCCGCTTAGAGAGCGAATTCACAGAGCTTTTGAATCACATTTTTCTTTGTATCTGATTACACTTTTCTTTTTTACTATTGGATTTCTTGGAGCATTATGGTTAGCTACCGGAGCAATCAGTTATTCTCTTACAGCTATGATTGCAGTAATTCTCATTGCATTTTTTCCGGCGCTCGATTTGTCCATTACGGTTGTAAACCGATTTTTTGCTTTTTTTCTACCCCCACGGGTTCTTCCCAAAATGGATTATAAAGATCGAATTCCTAAATATTCAAGGACACTTGTTGTAGTTCCGACTATGTTATCTTCCCCTGAGGATGCATTGCGTCAAATTGAAAATATAGAAATTCATTCTTTAGCAAATCCTGACCCCGGACTTCAATTTGCCATTCTCTCTGACTTTGGGGATGCAACTGAAAAACAGCTGGAAAGTGATGATGCAATCATCAAAACAGCTCAAAATTTAATTAAAGAACTAAACGAAAAATACTCATCCCGTTATGGAGACCGGTTTTTCATGCTGCATCGCGAGCGATTGTGGAATAAATCGGAAAATGCATGGATGGGCTGGGAAAGAAAGCGCGGGAAACTGGAGGAGCTGAATAACTTAATTTGTGATCCGACTTCAGAAACTTCTTATCGGTTTATTGCAGGTGATTTTTTAACTTCTGTCAGCACAGACCCTGTACAGTTTGTTATTACACTCGACGCTGATACAAAATTACCTCCCGGAGCAGCAAAAAAACTCATCAGTACAATCGCTCATCCACTGAACCGAGCCATTTATGATGATGATAAAAAAAGGATTACAAAAGGGTATTCAATTATTCAGCCGCGCATCTCATTTTCACCGGAATCAGCAAAAAAGACCTGGTTTTCAAAGATATTCTCCGGAAATGTAGGAATTGATCCTTATTCAGCAGCAGTATCAGATATTTATCAGGATCTTACCGGAGAGGCTATTTTTACCGGAAAAGGTATTTATGATGTAAGGGCTTTTCATTGCGTTTTATATAACCGCTTCCCTGAAAATAGAATTCTCTCTCATGATCTTATTGAAAGTACTTATCTGAGAGCCGGGCTTGCCACTGATATTGAATTATTTGACGATTATCCGAGCACTTATGTCAATTTTACAAAAAGAAATCATCGCTGGACAAGGGGAGATTGGCAAATTGCTTCCTGGCTTTTTCCAATTGTCCCGGGACAAAAAGGGAGTAATCGCAATCCGATAAACCTTTTATCAAAATGGAAAATTTTTGATAACCTACGCCGTTCGCTGAACTTCTTATTCCTGACGATTTTCTTTATTGCCGGATTATTCTGGATGCCCGGTTCCGGTTGGATTTGGGTATTGGCCGCTTTTGGAATACTGGCTTTCCCCACTTACGTCAGCCTTTCGAGTGATTTATTGAACAGGCCGGCCAGAGTTAGGTGGAAACTCCATATGGTGAAAGTGCGGGATAACCTGAAAATAAATACAGTTCAGGCGATTTCCACTGTCATTATTTTACCGCATCAGGCATTTATTCAACTGGATGCGGTCTGCAGAACCTTGTACCGCTTAATTATTTCAAAAAAGTGGTTGCTTGAATGGTCAACTGCATCTCAAACAGAGCAAATCAGCCCAAATTCATTAAGCGCTTATTTACGCATGATGTTACTACCGGTACTTTTGGGTGTGAGCATTTTCATTATTGCTATTGTAAAAGTACCTGTTTATCTGTGGATAGTTACGCCCTTTTTTCTGTTATGGTCAGGCTCTCCACTTTACGTGTGGTTTATCAGCCAACCCTTAAAAAAGCGTCCCGTAATCGTCTCAGCAGAAGATCGATTAAAATTGCGCATGTATGCCAGACGCACCTGGTTCTATTTTGAGCGATTTGTGAATGAGGAACATTTTTGGCTGCCACCCGACAATTACCAGGAAGACCCGCCATTGCCCACTGTAGAAAGAACATCCCCGACAAATATTGGATTGGCGCTAGTTTCCAATCAGACAGCTTATAATATGGGGTATATTACCATTGGGGTATTACTGGAACGACAACAAAGATCATTGAATGCAATTCTTTCACTCGATAAGTATCATGGTCACCTTTTTAATTGGTATGAAACGAGACTCGGACAAGTATTGAATCCAAAATATATCTCAACCGTAGATTCAGGAAACCTCGCTGCAAGTTTAATTGTCATCAAAGAAGCTGTTAAACAGGTGATGAGCACAAAAGGAATCAACAAAAAATTCATATCCGGCTTGCAGGATACACTCCTCACTATTAAAGACATTTTTAGTAAATACAACAATGAAGATGTGTTGCTTGAACCTTCTTTTAATCAGATTTATCATTTTACAAACTTAATGCTCAATAAACTCGATACTGCAGATAAACAAACCAATTTTGTAAATCTTGATCTATTGAAAGCTTTGAAAGAAGATGCCGTAAATCTGAGCGCTACCAGTCTTTTACCTTTAAGCAGCATTTTGGACGACCGCATGATGGAAAATCTACTTTTTTGGATAGAAAGTCCATTAAAGCATATTGAAAAAGCAATTGATGAATATAAATGCATGTCATTGCCGGATAATCTGGATATACATGACTACTCACCGGATGAATTAAGCGTTTTATTCAAAGATAACTACAGCGAACATACTTGTTATCAGCTGATAGAAAAATGGCAATCACAGGCTGATGAAATCGTTTTTCTTGCTGAAAAAATGATAGATGAAATGGATTTTTCTTTTCTCTATCAAAAAAAGAGAGGTTTGTTCAGTATTGGCTATAATCTGGATATCGCTCAGTATGATAAAAGTACTTATGACTTACTGGCCAGCGAAGCACGAATTGCCTCTTATATTGCTATTTCAAAAGGAGATGTGCCTGTTGAACACTGGTTCAGGCTGAGTAGAAGGCTAACCAGTATTAATCGGGAAGAAATTTTGCTTTCCTGGGGCGGCACCATGTTTGAGTATTTAATGCCCTTACTTTTCCTTAAATCCTATCCGGATACACTGATGAGTCACACTTATCAGAATGTAATTAACTGGCAAAAAAAGTACGGAGACAACCGGGGTCTTCCGTGGGGGTATTCTGAAAGTGCCTATTATTTTCTCAATATCGAATTGCACTATCAATATCGAACTTTTGGTGTACCGGGGCTTGGTTTAAAACGCGGTTTGGCTGACGAATATGTGGTAGCGCCCTATGCTTCTATGCTTGCGCTCATGGTGGAATCAAAAAATTCAATTCAAAACCTTTTAGAAATAGAAAAAGCGGGAGGTTTAGGCCTTTTAGGGTTTTATGATGCCATTGACTATACTCCATCACACCTGAATGCTGAGGTGCCTTTTAAAATTGTAAAAACTTATATGGTGCACCATCACGGGATGGGCTTAATAGCAATTGAAAACTTTTTAAATAACTGGTCAATTAGCACAAATTTTCATACAGACCCACGTGTTAAAAGTTGTGAGCTTTTATTACAGGAAAGAATTCCAAGGGGAGCACCTATCAAAGAACCGCATCCGATTGATGCCGAGCTGGAACCGGGAGAAAAATCTTCTACTCAGAATATTGCAGAACATTCCGGAATGAATGAACTCGATGCTAGTCCTCCAAGGTTACATACACTTTCAAATGGCAGCTTCTCTGCAATGATAACACATGCAGGCACGGGCTATTCCAATTCAAAAGGAATTGTGATAAATGCATGGAAACCTGATTCTACAATTGATCCGCTGGGCTTATTTTTTTATATTAAAGATATGGAAAGTAATAAGTATTGGTCTGCCATGCATCAACCGGTCAAGCGTAAACCTGACAGATACGACTCCTGGTTTCATAATGGTAAAGTTGTTTGCTCACGAGTAGATGAATGGATTGAAACTACAACAGAGATTTGCGTATCACCCGATCACCAGATTGAACTTAGAAAACTAACATTTACCAATTATTCTGACCGTAAACGCATACTGGAAGTTACCAGTTATGCTGAAGTGGTATTAAATACTTTAGCAGACCATAACTCTCACCCTGCATTTTCTAAGTTGTTTATAGAAACTGAATATCTTGAATCTCACAATTCCATTATTGCAAAACGCAGGTCACGAAGCAAAGAGGAAAAACCGATTTGGATGATTCATACATTTGCATTTAATCATCACAATGTAGCTGAACCACTTTATTTTGAAACTGAACGATCTAATTTTATTGGAAAAGGAAGGTCTTTGAGTAATCCTGAAGCGATGGATAATGGAAATAAACTTAAAGGATTTCAGGGTAATGTATCGGATCCAATAGTCAGCTTTAGAAAAAAAATTACGCTCAATCCGGGAGAAAAAATTAATCTTACTTTTGGACTTGGTTTTGCAGACTCGAGGGAAGCAGCTATACAAATGGCAGATATGTATGACAACCAACTAGCTGTCAACAGAGCATTTGACCTTGCATCTATTTATGGTTCCGTAGAGTTAAGCCATCTTGCTATTAAATCCGGTCAGGCGCACTACTTCCATAAACTGGCTTCTTACGTTTTTTATGCAGAATCAAATTATAGGTCAGAGGAGTACCACCTTCTTATCAATAATAAAAAACAGAAAGACTTGTGGGCATATGGCATATCTGGAGATTCTCCATTAGTCATTTTCCGGATTAATGAAACCAATCAACTAAAACAAGTGAAGCTTTTACTCAAGGCTCATACTTTTTGGCGTATGCGAGGCATTGAATCCGAGTTACTCATAATTAATGAGCATGCACCGGGCTATATTGATGAAATACAAGAGTCGATTCAGGTTGCAATAGAATCTTCACTGGAACGGGAAGTCCTGAATAAAAGAGGAGGTATTTTTCTATACAGGGCAGATAAAATCCAACCGGAAGACTTAACATTGTTATTCAGTGTGGCGCATGCTATATTCGATAAAAAACTTCCCGATTTATCAAAGCTTAATCAAAAAACGGAAACAAGCTCATGGTATGCAGGAGGGGAGAAAGCAGTTTATTCGCCTTTAATTGAAAAGGAGATTAATGTCGATGAAGAATGGAA
The DNA here is from genome assembly GCA_007695095.1 of Chitinophagaceae bacterium. Taxonomy (NCBI): domain Bacteria; kingdom Pseudomonadati; phylum Bacteroidota; class Chitinophagia; order Chitinophagales; family Chitinophagaceae; species Chitinophagaceae bacterium. The sequence goes on from REEL01000092.1 coordinate 9,996, forward strand.
TGAAAAAAAGGATGAGTTGCAATTCTTTAATGGTTATGGTGGATTTTCAGCAGACGGCAGTGAGTATCATATTTTGATAAAAAGCGATCCTGAAACCGGTTTCCCGATACTTCCTCCCGTGCCCTGGATAAATGTAATTGCTAATGTGAAGTTTGGCTTTACCGTTTCAGAACGGGGAGCCGGATATACCTGGAGTGAAAACAGTAGGGAAAATAAACTTACATCATGGTCGAACGATCCGGTGACGGATAAGCATTCAGAAGCTTTTTATATTCGGGACGAAGAAAAAATGAAATATTGGTCTCCGGCGCCCGGGCCGGTAATAGGTTCAGGTTTTTATCATGTAACACACGGCTTTGGATTTACTCAATTTGAACACACTTCTAATAAACTGGAGCAAAAACTCATACAGTTTGTGCCGGAAAAAGAGGCTGTAAAAATCTCAAAACTCACTTTGAAAAATAATGGAAGTGAGCCTCAAAAACTTTCAGTGTTCAGATATATAGAAAGAGTATTGGGGGTTGAAAGAACCACCTCTTCGAGATTTGTCAATCAGGCAATATCTATTGATGGTAAGACTTTATATGCAAAAAATAATTACAATAATGAGTTTGCCGGAAGGATTGTTTTTTCTTCTGTTATAAACCCTATTGAAAATGCTGAATTTCGATATGCTACTGACCGAAAGGGTTTTATCGGAAGAAATCGCTCACTGAATAAGCCTCTTGCACTTGCTAATGAAAAATTACTTGATAATAAAGTGATAATTGGTGGGGACCCTTGTTCAGCTATGCAAACTATTTTTGAGTTAGCACCCGGCGAAAGTGTAACACTTATTTTTCTGGAAGGTGAGAGCAAAAACAAAAAAGAAGCAGAATTAATTATTCAAAAGTATGCTGACACTTCACAAGCCGATAGAGAATTAGATAATATCCGTACTTTTTGGAAAAAATCACTTTCAAAAATCAGGGTTTTCACACCCGATAAGTCACTTGATGTGATGGTAAACGGATGGTTGATGTATCAGAATTTATCAAGCCGGATGTGGGCACGTACCGCCTTTTATCAATCAGGAGGCGCCTATGGATTCCGTGATCAGTTGCAGGACGCTACAGCCGCATTATATGTAGACCCCAAGCTTTGCCGAAATCAGATTTTGCTGCATGCTGCCAAGCAATTTAAAGAAGGGGATGTGCTCCATTGGTGGCATCCGCCAACCGGAAGAGGAATACGTTCGAAAATTACTGACGACCGTCTCTGGCTTCCTTATGTAGTTGAATTTTATTTGCAATCTACCGGAGATGAATCTATCCTGCATGAAAATGTGACTTATATCTCCTCGAGAAAACTCGAGCCATTTGAACATGAAGCATACCTTCACCCAATTACTCTGCAGGATAAAGGGACAATTTACGAACACTGCTGCAAGGCCATTGATATTTCTCTGAAATTCGGCAAACACGGCTTACCCCTGATTGGTGGCGGAGACTGGAATGATGGTATGAATCGTGTAGGGGAAAATGGAAAGGGTGAAAGTGTCTGGCTCGGCTTTTTTATTTACTCAATCCTGATTCGCTTTGAAAAAGTTTGTCGCATAATGAATGATGAATCCATGGCAGATGAATATCTGTCGGTTGCAGCAGAACTGAAACAAAGCTTGAATAAAAAAGGTTGGGACGGGAAATGGTATTTAAGAGCTTTTTATGATGATGGAACTCCGCTCGGCTCTTCAGAAAATGATGAATGTAGAATTGATGCCATTTCTCAGGCTTGGTCTGTTTTTTCGGGAGTTGCTTCTGAGGAGAGAAGTATACAGGTATTGAGTGCTGTGGAAGAACATCTTGTTTCTGAAAAAGATAAGGTTATTCGTTTACTGACTCCACCTTTTGATAAAACAGAAAAAGACCCGGGCTACATCAAAGGGTACATTCCGGGTGTAAGAGAAAACGGAGGGCAATATACACATGCGGCTTTGTGGACTGTAAAAGCATTTGCAGAAACGGGCATGGGCGAAAAAGCTGTCCAATATCTGAATATGGTCAATCCTGTCAACCATGCCCTTGACCAGGCATCTGCCGACCAATACAAAGTGGAGCCATTTGTGGTATCCGCAGATGTTTACGGTGAAAAGCCCCTTACCGGACAGGGCGGCTGGAGTTGGTACACAGGTTCTGCCGGATGGATGTACAGAGTGGCATTGGAGTCAGTACTCGGTTTACGACTGAATGGGGATTCTATACTTTTGAAACCTTCAATCTCAGAAAGCTGGCCGGGTTACAGCATTGACCTGGTTTTAGATGATGATACAACCACCTATCACATTCAGATTGACAATCCGGATGGGCTGCAGTCTGGCCTGCTTGAAGGTACTGTTGATGGGGAAAATGTACAATTCAAAGATTCTACTGCGATGATTCCTGTTAAAAAAGATCAACTGAAGCATGAGGTTTTGTTGAGGATTGTGAAGGGGGTGTAAAGGTGAAACGGATGGAAGCTGGAAGTTGGAAAAAAGACCCAAATTCAAAGATTCCAAATTTCAAGTCCCAAGGGAATATATTGAAATTTAGTTACTATTCAGGAGCACCTTTTTTCTCGCAATTTTTTTTCACGCAAAGCCACTATGCCCGCAAATTGTCAAGAACGCAGAGGTAAAAAATCATAAATGATTTTTTCATTGCGAGCTTTGGGTATTTAATTTTCCCACAAAGACACTAAGTCCACAAAGTATTCTATACTGATTCAATAGTAATACTGTTTTGAATTTTTGAAATTAAAAATGGAATTTTGACAAACCTTGCGTTCTTTGCGGCTACTTTGCGTGAAAAATTTCAACTGCTGAGTAGTAATGAAAATTGATGATGTTAAATTAAAATGTCAAATGTACTAAAAGCTCAAAGCTTGTCATACAGAATATAGCAATATACCAAAACAATGAAACAATGAAACAATTGAGCAATAGAACATTGGAACTAACCAATTTATCAGGATAGTAACAAAGTAAACATCTTTTACACTTTCGCCTTTTCCAACATACGGTTTAGTTCGTCAGAAAAGCTAAATGACATGGTATTAAAATGCATTCTATCCAAAAATGGCAGGCTTTCAAATTGTGCTTTCCATTTGAGCAGCACTTGTATTTTTTCCTCCTCATTCATTGCATTTTGGTATTTGCGCATACCTGCTTTCATGTAATCATAGGAGTCAGAAGTGATAGTATGTTTTTTCATTATTCTTTCCAATGACAATTGTAAACTATTGAGCAATCTGTAATTGCCAAACTTAAAATGTATCCATATCTCAACAACCTTCATACCTACAATTTTATACTGCATATCATTATCTTCACATGCTTTGATGAGTTTCTTCAGCCAATCAACTGTTTGATCAAAATCATCAATTTTTGCATACATGAAAACAGTATAAAGCATGAATGTCGTTTTACCTGAGAAGTAAAACTTGGCTTCATTCTTTAAATATTCATTAATCAATTCATCTTTTTCTGCTGCTTCCCCGGTAACTGCCATTTTCAGCATTCTGGTGTGTAAATAAACCACATAATTCATGTATGAGTCGCCGGCGGCCAGTTTGAGTTCATTCAAAATATAGTCAGACTCCCTGAGAAACATCTCTTTTCTATTGAAATTATTGAGTGCAGACAAAATGCTCTGCCAATATTTAATTTTATACTTATCGTGAAAATGCACATCAGGATAAGCTTTAAGCACATCCAATGCTTCATAATTTACGGCTAACAAATTTTCAATTTTTGCTAGCATCAGATTGTATATAGACAAGCAGCGGTATCTCGTTAATTTAACATACAAACTTTCATCTTCAGCAGGATGCTTAATCAAGTCATTGCTGATTAATTCCAGGGCTTTAGATTCATTTGGAGGATTTTCTATAATTGTATAGTGCGTAAGATGTAATTTGGATAAACCATACATTATCCGGTCAATTTCAACATGCTTATGCAAGTTTTTAAGATAGACATCATATTCATCAAAGATCTTTGGCGAAATCGTATAAAGTTGACTTTGAATATTATGCTCATGTTTATAAATAACAGGCAAGTAACAGTTAAAAGCTTTTTCTAAAACAAATGCTTTTAGTTGTTCCAACTGCTTTGCAGCCATTTCCAACAGGCCTCTGCTGATGAGGGTTGAAATATGGCCAAGTTGTTTTAAAACTCCCTGTTCGTCTTTTTCTTTTTCATACTTAATGATACTGTCCAGGAGTTCAGACTTCAGGTAGGACTTGAGTTTATACAGCGGTTGTTTACAACCCTTTTTAACCAGGGCGGTTTTTAATTTTTCAATATCATAAAGGGATTTATTGGCAATCAGGTCAAACAGTAAATAGTAAAAAGACTCTTTTCTGGCATAATTGGTGAAAAACTTTTTTTCACCTGCACTCATCGTTTCTATGATGACATACAAATCGTCCTGCTTAATATCCATTATTGAATTTTCGACCAATATACAGAAAGTAAAGGAATAAAAAATGACTTTTTTTGTGTGGGGTAAAAACATATACTTTTATTCAAAATGATCAATCCTTACAATTCGTAGCATTATTTCAAAAAAGACACCCTCTGACGCATGCATCAGGATGTGACAAGATAGTGTAAGTACCTTTTTTTTAGAAAAAAAGGGTTAACAAAAAAATCGCGGCTGAATTCCTCCCTGACCCGCTAAGCTTTCACTGGCTAAAAACTTTAAACTCCTTGCGTCGAACAGTAAAATTTTTCACGCAAGATTCAAGCAGCGGGTACCCCAAGTCCGGAATAAAGGCCGCATTACCTTCTGCTGAGTGTCTTGATTATGGTTTTACTGCG